>JAQUOR010000001.1 GCA_028717025.1 Candidatus Omnitrophota bacterium
TTCATCTGTGTTATTTCTTCATCCACGGCATCATATCCCGCAGCTGTTTGCCGACTTTTTCGATCTGGTGTTCGTCGCCGGCTTTAAGTAGCTGGTTAAAATTCACTCTGCCGGTTTCATTTTCTTTGATCCACTCTTTGGCAAATCTTCCTTTCTGTATTTCTTTCAAAATTTTTGCCATTTCTTTTCTGGTGCGCTCGGTAATCACACGTTTTCCCCGGGAAAGATCTCCGTAACATGCAGTATTGGAGACAGAACGACGCATTCCGGAAATTCCTTTTTCCTGGATCAAATCGGTGATAAGTTTCAATTCGTGCAATACTTCAAAATATGCGATCTCGGGCTGGTATCCTGCTGCAATCAAGGTGTCGAAACCTGCGGTAATGAGCTCTGAAACTCCGCCGCACAGGACTGCCTGTTCGCCGAAAAGATCGGTCTCAGTCTCCTCCTTAAACGTAGTTTCGATGACTCCTGCTCTGGTGGCACCTAACCCTTTCGCGTACGCTAATGCCAATTGTTTTGCCTGTCCTGTGGCATCCTGATACACCGCAACCAGACACGGAACGCCTTTTCCTTCCTCGTACATCCTGCGCACGAGCGCCCCGGGCCCTTTGGGTGCGACCATAAAAACATCAACGGTCTTTGAGGGCTTTATCTGTTTAAAGTGGATATTAAAGCCGTGCGAAAAACAAAGGGCTTTGCCTTTTTTTAAATTTTCTTTTATCGATTCCTGATACACTTTTGCCTGTACGTGATCCTGCGTTAGGATCTGGATAATATCTGCTTGCTTGGCCGCTTCTGCTGCAGAGACAGGATTAAATCCGTCTGCTTTTGCTAAATCGAAATTGGGCGTGCCTTGCATTTCAGACACAACCACGTTCACCCCTGAATCACGCAAGCATAACGCTTGTCCGCGACCCTGGATTCCGTAGCCGATAATGGCAACGGTCTTACCCTTCAGCAGATTTAAATCCGCGTCCTTATCGTAATAAATATTTACCATGACACCCTCCTTAATGAGCACATTGTTTTTTAAGCCTTCAGGCTGAAAAAACGATAGTGCGAGTTAATCCCGCCGTCAATATAGTACAAACTACACGATCGCAATTCTTCCTGTTCGCACCAACTCTTTAATGCCGAAACGCTCCATGGTCGTCAAAAAATGGTTAATCTGCTCCTGGTTGCCTACCGCTTCGACAATGGCAACCTCAGCCTTACATTGGATCACCTTGGCAACGAATTTGTTTAAGGCAGCTTCTAACTTTGCTTTCTCTTTTGCCGGACAGACAACTTTGGCCAGAACCAATTCCCGGTCAATATATTCTTTTTTCGTAAAATCGGTCACCGTGATAACATCGATTAATTTGTTAAGCTGCTTTTTTATCTGTTCCAGGATCGTTGCATCTTTAGCGTCCACTACCATAGTCATATAGGAAATTGTGGGATCGAGCGTTTCACTCACTGCAAGCGATGCAATATTATAGCCGCGTGCGCTGAAAAGTCCGGCGACACGCGCCAATACGCCGAATTTGTTCTCAACCAATACTGATATAATATGTTTCATTGACTAGCCTCAAACGCTAATGACCGCGAATTGAATGCGCGAATTGCCGCTAATACATTCGCGTAAATGAGCGTTTTCTCAAATTAGCGAAAATTCGCGTTTTACGCAAGGCCTCCGGAAAGCATCTTGTTGATGGCTTCTCCTGCCGGCACCATGGGAAAAACGTTCTCCTCAGGCTCGACATGGATATCAACAAATACCACATTGTCTATCGAAATTGCTTTCTCAAGGGCACGGCGTACGTCATCTTTTTTAGTGACGCGTAAACCAACAGCTCCATAACTTTCCGCCAGCTTTACAAAATCCGGGGCAGTAATACAGGTATGAGAATACCGGCGCTTATAGAACAGCTCCTGCCATTGGCGCACCATTCCCAAATATCCATTATTGAATATTATCACTTTTACATTTATCTTATTGCACACACAGGTTGCCAGTTCTTGAATATTCATCTGGATAGAACCGTCACCGGCGATATCGAACACCTGTTTCTTTGGATATGCGATTTTTGCGCCCATCGAAGCGGGAAAACCAAAACCCATCGTGCCTAAGCCCCCGCTTGAGATAAATGTACGCGGGGTAAGATATTTATACCATTGCGCCGCCCACATCTGATGCTGACCGACTTCGGTCGTAATTATTGCGTCTCCTTTGGTGATCTCGTAGAGTTGCTCCATGATATACTGAGGTTTTATTTTATTGCCATCCTTATAGCTTAAAGGATGCTTCTTCCTCCAGGATTCGATAGTCTTGAGCCACTCGCGGGTTTCGGGAACCTTTTTTATTTCCTCTAAGAGTTGGCCTAAAACATTTTTGGCGTCGCCCACAATGGGGATATCCACTTTTATATTTTTACTTATTGAAGCAGGATCGATATCGATATGGATCACCTTAGCTCCCGGAGCAAAGGTATCTACTCTGCCCGTTACTCTATCATCAAAGCGCGCACCTATGGCAATAATTAAATCGGACTCCATAGTAGCATGATTCGCGTATCCGGTACCATGCATACCCAGCATACCCAAGAAAAGTTCGTGGGTTGCAGGGAAAGCCCCTAGCCCCATCAAGGTAACCGTCACCGGCGCGTTAAGTTTCTCAGCCAGCTCTTTTAATTGGTGATGTGCGCCGGAAGTGATAACTCCTCCACCAACATAGAGGAGCGGCCGCCTGGCAGCTGCTATCAATTTTGCTGCTTTCTTGATCTGTCCGGGATGACCAAAACATGTCGGTTTGTAACTGCGGATATTAGCCTCTTGCGGCCAAACAAATTCTGTATCTTGCTGCTGCACATCAACCGGCACATCAATGAGTACCGGCCCGGGTCGCCCCGTTGAGGCAATATAAAACGCTTCGTTAATAGTTTTGGCTAATTCCTTAATGTCTTTTACGAGGAAATTATGCTTGGTAATCGGCCGCGTGATACCGGTCACATCTGCCTCTTGAAACGCATCATTACCGATGAGAGAAGTCTTTACCTGGCCGGTAATTGCTATCATCGGGATTGAATCCATATAGGCAGTAGCTATGCCTGTCACCAGATTAGTGGCTCCCGGACCCGAAGTAGCAATACAAACCCCTACTTTTCCGGTAGCGCGGGAATAGCCGTCCGCAGCATGAGCCGCAGCCTGTTCGTGACGGGTCAGGATAAATCTGATGGGTGCGTCATAAAGAGCGTCAAAGAGAGGCAAAACCTGGCCTCCCGGATAGCCAAAAATGACCTCCACTTTCTCCTTAAGCAAGCTTTCTATAAGTATTTGGGCACCTTTCATACGAATAAGTGTTTAATGCATTGGATTAAAGCGTAATGACACCACGAAACTGCAAAAGGCCGCAAAGACTAATCGCAAAAGCGCAAAAGGTTTTTGCGATCTTTGCGGGGTAATACCGCTAAAACACAAAGTTTTATTTTGCGGTTTTGCGTTTGTGCTTTTGCGGTGCAAAATAACACGCTCTTCAAAAAGCTAAGTAAATATTATGAGTGTAAATTATACCACTGAAGATTAAAAAAACAACAAGTTACTTATAGCAAATAGGCCTAAATAAAAGCTGTTTTTCCCGCATAAAAACCAAATTTCAAGCTCCAAATATTTTTGCTCCGTTCATTGGGATCTATTTATTGGAATTTATTGGTGATTTGAGATTTGGAATCTGAGGATATTAAGGCATTTCCTTCAAGAGAGCGTCTATTTTCTTGACTTCTTCTTCGTAACCTTTTTCCTTAAATAATTCCCTTGCTTTCTGAAGGCTGCTCTTTGCTTCGTCATATTGTCCCGAAAAGGCATAGGCATAGCCTATGCCTGCGTATGCTTCGCCGTAATTCGGAAAACGCGCTATGACTTTTTTAAAAGCTTCGATTGCCTCTTCGTATCTCCCAAGTGCATTGTATACAAAACCCATGCCCCGCTCTGCCTCCATATTGTCGGGATTTAATTTTAGTGCCTCGGTATATTGCAAAAGCGCATCTTCTGATTTTCCTATGCTGACGTACATATCGCCCAGTCCCACATACGCGTCGACATATTGTGGAGCGATCTGCAGCGCTTTCTTAAAAGATGTGATTGCTTCATGGGGATTATCCTGCGCTGCGTAGAGATAGCCGAAAATCCGATACGCTTCGGCAAGATTAGGGTCTATCGCGAGAGCTTTTTTTAATTCTCCTGTTGCTTCCGTAAATTTCTTATTCTCAACAAAAGTAACCGCCCGTTGCAGACAATCCTGTATGTCTTTCATTTTCCCAAGAGAAAGTCCCTTCGATGAAACAGTGCCCGGGCTCAAAGAAACTGACGGGCCCTTTTGGGTGGACGGCGGCAGGATGTAACTGAAAGACTGGATAATTTCTTTGGCCTGGGTTACCAGTGTTTCAATCTCCTGGTTAAAACGCTGGACGAGCTCGTTTTGCTTACGGATAATATCCGCGCCTACTCCTTGATTATCTTTTTCCAATATCGGCTCATACTTTGTGTATCGTAAGCGCACAGTGAAAAAACGCGGATCTTTGCCTTTAGATAGATAGGCAGGAGAAAAATAGTAATAATCCTGGTAACTTGTAGTTGCCCCCTGTACGTTTTTACCGCTTCCTGCAACATTAGTAAGAACAAAGGGAAGCTTACCGGTATAACGTACAAGATACCCGGGTTCTTTTGCGTTTTTAAGGGCTCCTTCGGACTCTTTCTTCAACTCCGGGGGAACAGAAAACATTTTCTGCAACTCGCTTATATCTTTCGTTTTCTCTATTTCCTCATTGCGCAAGGTTCTACGGTAAAGCTCAATGGTAACCAGCTCGCGTTTTTTACCTTTCGGCCGAAACCCCATGGAAGAATCCTTCCTTTCGGTTACCGGTATCGTTTCCCAATCTTTTGGGTATTGAAAAAGATATCCCCACTCCCAGTTTCTAAATGTCGGTTTTTCTTCCTGCGCAGAAAGCGCGACCGTACTGCTTTGTTCGGCGGCGACAGGCACTATCTCTTTACCATCGATGGCTTTGATCTGATCAAAATAATAGGTAATCGCTATACCGCCGATATCCAGCTTAATGAAAGAATCGCTCTTCTCGATGATTTTCCCTTCAACGGTTTTTCCGCTTTTTAAGCTGATGATTTCCGCATATACAGGAAGATTGTATGCGACGGCGGCAAGAAGGATCAATATTATTTTTTTCACGAGAAAAGTCTGATGCATCGTTGCTCTGATTATTTTTTTCGGTCCCATTGCTGTATAGGTATGAGATTTAACTTCGGGACGCTCCATGCTTACTGTTGTTATTTTTTGGGATACCAGAATGGTCGCTTACCTTTTCTGATGCTCAATGCGGGCTTACTCTACGTGAACAATACTACCGGCAAGCAGGCTCCAACGTCGTTCTATGCGTTTGCTTTGACGTCTTTAAGAAGTTTGTACTCGATGGAATCGGCAAGCGCGTTATACGAAGCTTCAATAACATTGCCTGAAACACCTATGGTGGTCCAGCTTTCTTTTTCATCCTGTGATTCGATAAGCACGCGCACTTTTGCGGCGGTCCCCTCTTTCGCATCGAGAACGCGCACTTTAAAGTCGCTTAAATGCATCTTTGAAAGTGCGGGATAGAAATCGCGTAACGCGTGTCGCAATGCACTATCCAGAGCGTTGACCGGCCCGTCACCTTCCGAAGCGCTGTGCCGCAGCACCCCTTTGACTTTGATTTTTATCGTTGCTTCAGAAATAAGCCTGCCGTCGTCGCGTTTTTCGACAATGACCCTAAACCCGAGAAGTTCAAAAAATTTTTTGTATTTTCGAAATTCACGCTCGAGCAAAAGCTTAAAAGAAGCTTCGGCTGCTTCAAATTGATACCCTTGGGCTTCCAAGTCTTGAATCAATTTATGGATTTTCTTTGCGCGAGGTGATTTTTTATCCAAGTCAAAAGCCAGTTCTTTCGCTTTTAAAACAAGCGACGATTTCCCCGCCAGTTCTGAAACCACAAATCTGCGATGGTTACCGACCAGCAGCGGATCGATGTGTTCATAAGCAAGCGGATTTTTAAGCATCGCGTCGATATGGATACCGCCTTTATGGGCAAATGCACTCCTTCCAACGAACGGAGTCGCATCATGATGTATCATATTGCTGACTTCGCTGACGAAATAGGAAAGTTCCGTCAACTGCCCCATATTCTTTTCGCATGAGACGTGACAGCCCATTTTTAATACAAGCGCCCCTAAAACAGTAACGAGATCGGTGTTCCCGCAACGCTCGCCATAACCGTTCATCGTACCCTGGATATGCACGCACCCTTCTTCGATACACGCCAGGGAATTCGCTACTGCCATACCCGTATCGTTATGACAATGCATACCGAAATTGCCTAACGATATCACCTCTCTGACCTCCTGAGCTATCCGCGTTATTTCCCAGGGTAATGTGCCGCCGTTAGTATCGCAAAAAATAACAAGATGTGCCCCGGCGTCCAGAGCCGCTAAAATTGTTTTTATGGCATATTCCGGGTTGGCTTTGTAGCCGGTGAAAAAATGTTCTGCGTCATAGAATACTTTTTTGCCATGTTTTTTTAGAAACGCAACACTCTCCCTGATGATTCTTAAATTATCATCGAGACCGATACGGAGCACTTCTTTTACCTGTAAATCCCAGGTTTTTCCGAAAATCGTCACATATTCGGTACCGCTTTTAAGTAAACTGGTAAGGTTTTTATCGGTATGCGCCGGACGAGCCGGATGCGCAGTTGAACCAAAAGGAACCAGATGCGCATTGCGTAAGGGATGTTTTCTAAAGTACGCGAAGAACTCCGTGTCTTTGGGGTTAGAATAGGGCCAGCCGCCTTCAATAAAATCAACACCGAAGCTATCCAGGCGTTTTGCGATACTGATTTTATCCTGTAGTGAGTATGAGATACCTTCAGTCTGTGCGCCGTCACGTAATGTCGTATCGTAAATAAATATCTTTTCCATACTATTTCTTCCTTTAAATGATAATAGAAGCGGATCACCGCGCCTGGTTACGCTTCTAATTTTCATCATTCTTTTATTTTATCCAATCCAAATTCTTTATGGAGCACTTTCAACGCTTCTTTGCCTGCAGCTTTTGCTACCAGACAGGAAATGCTTATCTCGGACGTAGAAATCATCTCGATGTTAATCTTATTTTTAGCCAGCGCCGAAAAACAGCGGGCAGCGACTCCTGATTGTGATTTCATACCAACGCCCACTACGGAAACCTTGGCAACGTTTTCATCGGAAACGATATTTCCCGCGCCGATGTTTGTTGAAATTTTATTGGAAATCTTAATGGCTTTTGCAAGATTATCTTTAGTGACGGTAAACGAAATGTCGGTCATTTTTTTGTGGCTGACATTTTGCACAATCATATCAATGTTAATGTTCTGCGATGCGAGCTGATTAAAGATCTGCGCGGCAATACCGGGTTTATCGGGCACATCGCATACGGTTACCTTGGCCTCGTTTTCCGTAAGCGCAACGCCGCGGACGACCGACTGCTCAATGATGGGTGTCTTGTCCATGATTACTGTTCCCTCCTTCTGGCTAAAACTTGAACGTACGTATATCGGCATGTTAAACTTTTTTCCAACCTCAACGGCGCGGGTCTGCATTACCTGTGCGCCGCGTGCGGCGAGTTCCAGCATTTCATCAAAGGTGATGTGTTTTAGTTTTTTCGCATTACCGACAATGCGCGGATCGGCGGTGTAAATTCCGTCAACATCCGTATAGATCTCACACATATCCGCGTGCAGCGATACCGCCAGTGCTACCGCGCTTAAGTCTGAACCGCCGCGGCCAAGTGTCGTGATCTCCGATTTCGTGCTGATACCCTGGAAACCGGCAACGATGACGATCTTGCCGCCTTCAAGCTCCCGCTTTATGCGCTGCGTCTCGATTTTTAAGATTTTTGCCTTCGTATGATAGGTGTCGGTAATGATGCCTACCTGTCCACCGGTAAAAGAAATTGCCTCAAACCCGTTTTTGTGGATTGCCATAGCGAGGAGCGCACAGGTAATCTGCTCTCCTGTCGAAATAAGCATATCCATTTCCCGCTCTTCCGGGTGCGGGTTGATTTTCCTTGAAAGTTCAATCAGATCGTCCGTTGTATCTCCCATGGCAGAGACAACTACGGCTACCCTGTTGCCGCGTTTCGCATAAGAAATAATTCTTTGAGCAACGGCTTCTATCCTCTCGACGTTGCCCACTGATGTCCCGCCATATTTTTGCACAATCAACCCATTCGACACGCTTCGCTTGCTCAGGGTTGATATTGAGCCTGGTCGAAGTATCAATTTTTTCTGCATGAGAAGCCTCCTGATACCTTTGTCTGCGTTGGCGATCAAATTATTGTGTATTTTTGTTTCCTTTTATGCTCTTGTAAAAAATGCTCCCCACTTCAAAGGCCATAAAACCCGCCAAGCCCAGTAAGAGAACGGTTACCGTCAAAAGCACCGTGTTTTTCTCTGAAAAATATTTTGGTACCTGTAAAATAAGCGCAATCACAGTAGTAACGAACATAAAAAACGCGGGTACCAGGGTAACCGTAGCGTTTTTTTTCTTCGCCAGGAGCCAGCAGCTGAGCACAAACAGCGCGAGTGCTGCGACCAGTTGGTTGGATGCGCCAAATGCCGGCCAGATTTTTGTCCACTGACCGCTATAGGCTAACGCTGCGCCAAGCACAACGATCAGGAATGTGGAAACAAAACGATTTTTTATCTTAAAGAGCTCTTCGGTTAAATAACGCAGGATCCTGGTCGCCGTATCTAAGGTGGTAAGAATAAACGCATTCAGTATCGCAAGCGCTATCAATGTCCCATATCCGCCTAAAAGAGGCCGCGTGATAAACCCATATCCCTGGCCAAAAACGTTGATGGGGCCTTTCTGCTTTAAGATGAGCACAAAGTTATCTCCCGGAGCAAAAATAATGGCTACGGTAATTATCGCAAGTACTGCTAGAAGCCCTTCCGTAACCATAGCGCCGTAACCGATTCTGCGCGCGTGTGCTTCACTGGCGAGCTGTTTCGAAGTGGTACCTGAAGCGATCAATGAATGAAAACCTGAAATTGCTCCGCAGGCTACGGTTACAAAGAGTGCCGGCCAAAGATTGCCTTCGGAAGTCTTCCAGGCAGAATAATACGGCATGGTAATAGGAGGGTTTGAAATGATTAAGCCGAGAAAACCCACGCCCACGCCAAAAAATAAAAGGAAACTTGACAGATAATCGCGTGGCTGCAGCAGCGCGTTCACCGGTAACACGGAAGCAAAATAACAATAGACAAACAGAATCAGCAGCCAAAACCGGGTGCTCGCGTAAAACGCGAAGCTATTACCCAGGACCATTAAAGCCACCAGGCACGTCAAACCTAAAAGAGTCGTAATAATACTATTGGCCCGTACGTTGTATAAAAGATGCCCGACGATCATCGCTATCGGGATAAGCCCCAAGGAAGGTAAAACTATTTTTGGTTCTTTCACAAAGGTATCGGCGCACAGATAGGCAAACACTGCAATTACCAGGATCAGAGCGAGCCACACAAATAATGAAAATAAGAACTTTGCTCTTTTCGATATCGCGCGTTCTGCGATATCCGCCACTGAAGAGCCGCCTTCTTTGACCGAGACCAAAAGCGAACCTAAGTCGTGCACGCTGCCAAAAAAGACCGAGCCAAATACCACCCAGAGCAATGCCGGCAGCCATCCCCAGAGCATAGCCGCAATTACCGGTCCGATAATCGGCCCTGCACCGGCAATCGAAGCAAAGTGATGCCCAAAGAGCACTAACCAGTTTTTAGCGGGTACGTAATCGACGCCATCATGGTTGGTAAACGCCGGCGTATCCCGTTTTTTATCGATGTTGAAAAGCCGGCCGATATATTTCCCGTACGAAAAATACGCTATTGCAAAAATCGCTGCGCTGATAAAAAATATAATCATCTGCCTAAAAAGTATTTCAACAATGCCGTACCGCTATCAAAATAAAGGTTGGACCTGGCTGCGTCATTTTCGCAGTACCCGGAAAACCCGCCTTCCGCAATGCCCGTACCCGCGATAAGAAACGGCACCGGCTCATCGGTATGGGTACGCTTTGCCACCGGTGTGGGGTGATCGGGAGAAATCAAAATCCTGTATTCCTGGTCGCCAAGCGCTTCGACAATCGTTCCTACGACAAGTTTATCGATACGTTCAAGACAGGTAATCTTCATGCGTAGATCCTGGTTATGCCCCGCTTCGTCGGTCGCTTCGATATGAATAAAAACAAAATCCACTTCTTCTAATGCCCTAAGGCCTGCCTGTGCTTTACCCAGATAGTTTGTATCGTAATAGCCGGTAGCGCCTTCGACTTCTATTACTTTCATGCCGACGATCCTGCCGATACCTTCGATTAAGTCAACCGCGGAAATCACTGCTCCGCGTATACCAAATTTTTCTTTAAACGCGGGCATGTGCGGCTTAGCGCCCGCTCCCCAGAGCCAGATCATATTGGCGGGATTTTCTTTCAAATCGAGACGCACTTTGTTTATCTCATGCTCTCTTAAAAAGCCTTGCGAACGTTTTATTAAATCAGTGATAATTTCGCTGTTTTTTCCGCGCGGAAAATTTTCTTCGATAGCCTGACCCATAATGTCGTGCGGAGCAACGTATTTAAGTTTGTGTAACTCTAGGACTTCCGCGCCGCGGTACACCATTAAGTTACGGTAGCTTGTGCCGTGATAAAATTCGATATCGCTGGTGCCTAAATTTTTGTTGACGGCGGTCATCAGGATTTTTGCTTCTCTGTCGCTGATGTGCCCGGCGCTATAATCCGATATTTTATTCTCTGCTTCGGTAATAAGGTTACAACGAAATGCCAGATCCCCTGCTTTTAATTCTATGCCTAAGTTGGCTGCTTCAAGCGGACCCCGGCCGCAATAATACTGTTCGGGCTCATACCCTAGCAGCGAAAGGTTAGCCACGTCACTTGAAGGAGTAAATCCTTTAGGGATGGTTTTTACCCTCCCCAACATTCCTCTTTTTGCTAACCCCTGGGTAAAAGGCATGTCGGCAGCTTCAAGAGGGGTTTTACCTCCCAACATCTCAATAGGATAATCCGCTGCGCCGTCAGGAATAATAACGATGTATTTCATAATAATTATTAATTTAACGACTATAAGATTTAGCTTTCAGCTTCCAGCTAACAGTCTTCAGCTTTTTTAAAACTGACAGCCTACCGTAAGGCGGGTTGATGGCTGAAAGCTGTAACGGTTTCTAAGAGAGTTTAATACAAAGGCCCTGTTTTTGCAAGGGTTTTTCCAAACGCAGATTTCCGCCTGGACGGATCAGCTTCAAGCTGAAACATCAATGGAGAAACAGATATACGCAAATACGCTACGGTTATACACGCCTTGCTCTTTAATGCTTTTCTTGAGCGGGATGGCACGGCAGGAGATAAAAGAATGAATTCACAGGGAAGGATAAAGTAAGGGCTTAGCGGATAGACGCAATACGAGCGTCTGTAGAAAAAAGATTATTTTATTGCAAAATTGTCTTAAAATTGTATCATTGTAGATACTATGATTCAGGAAGGCGACCTCGTATTCTTATACAAAGACGAACGCAGAAACTACCTTTTAAAAATCCAGGGAGGTCAGCTGCATACTGATTTGGGTTACTTTGACTTAAAACGCTTAATCGGCAAAGAGTTTGGTCAGGCCATCGAAACCAATTTAGGGCATGCGTTTTATGTTTTAAAACCTTATCTTTATGAAATGGTGATGAAAATAAAGCGTAAAACCCAGATTTTGTACCCGAAGGATATCGGCACCATCATAACGCGCGCCAACATCTTTCCGGGAGCCCGCGTTATCGAGTGCGGCTCAGGCTCGGGATCTCTTACTACTGCATTGGCTAATTTTGTAAGGCCTGGCGGAAAAGTATACAGCTACGATAGAAATCAGGAATTCTCGGACAACGCGAAAAAAAATGTAGAAAGATACGGTCTTGGCGAATGGGTAGAATTCAAACTACGCGAGGTAATTGAAGAATTTGACGAAAAAGAAGTTGATTTCGTCATGATCGATATCGGCAGCCAATGGGACTTAATCGACGCTGCCTATAAATCTTTGAAAGGCGGGTGCAGGCTGGCCTCTATTTGCCCTACCTTCGAACAACTTACCAGATTCGTTTTTACCCTGGAAGAAAAAGGTTTTACCAATATCGAAAGCATGGAAGTACTGTTGCGCAAGATCCTCGTACGCAAAGGAAAAACCCGGCCCGAACAACAAATGCCCTCACATACCGGGTGGCTGGTCTTTGCCTCTAAGATCTTCCCCAAGCAAACCCCCGGCCCGCAGGAACCAACTATAGCGATAGAAGAACCTCCCGTCACAAACGAAGAATAAAAATATTATATTTTTCAGCGGCTACGGTTACGATGCCTCCCGCCTATACTAAGATTCGGCGGGAGGCTTCGTTGCCCTTACCGTCACCGATACATCGAAAAATTACACTTTTTGATTACGCTCCATGATTCTTAAGAATATATCGTACGTAGGGATCCTGGTGCGGATAAAATAAGGGTAGTCTAAAAATATCTTCTCTAAAAATGAGCTTTTATGCGGGCCGCTGATGCCGCGTTTTGACAGAGAAAGAAAATCAACTATCTCTTTTACCTTCTCGCACGGCATGCGTTTTAATTCGATAAGCGCATTCGTTAATGACAGGTTTTTACGATAAAGTATGTTGAATGCTTTTTTAATTTCCCCGATTTCGGCAATGCTGAATTTTTTTCGCTTAAGTCCTACTACGTTAAGCCCCCACACCCGCGAATCACCCACGACCATCATAAAAGGCGGAATGTCCTGGTTAACGCGAGAAAGCCCTCCTACCATAGCAAGCCTGCCGATACGCACGAACTGATGCACCACGACATTGCCGGAGATAAAAGCATTGTCCTGTATCTCGACGTGACCGGCGATAAGCGCGCCGTTACACAGCACCACGCCGTTGTTGAGATGACAATCGTGTGCGACATGGGAAAACCCCATTAAATAATTATTATCCCCAAGTAAGGTGACCTTATCGGGGCTGCTTGAGGCATGAATGGTCACGTATTCACGAATCACATTATTTTTACCGATACGCACGCAGCCGTCGTTGCTTGTACAACCTAAAATCTGGGGCGTCTCACCGATCAACGCGCCGGTACCTATCACGGTATTATCGCCTATGCCGGTATTCCCCTTGATGTGCGCAAAGGGTGAGACAATAACATTATTACCGAGGCGCACTCCTTTTTCTATGACTGCGTAGGCTGCGATACGGCAGCCTACGCCCATTATCGCTTCCTTATCTATTACTGCTTTTTCATGGATCATTGCCATACTCCTTTGATTGGTTGTTGACAGTAAACGCAAGCGCCGTTTTTAATCTTCCGGTTCTTTATAAAAAACCCTGCTCTTTCTATAAGCAGCTGTGTACACTTCGGGCAATAGGTATTTTCTCCTTGGGCACTTTCGACGTTGCCCATATACACAAAGTTAAGCCCTTGCTCTTTACCTATTGCATGCGCCCGTTCTAAAGAAACAAAAGAAGTACGTTTGATATCGGTAAGCTGGTAATCCGGATGGAATGCGGAAATGTGCCAGGGAATATCCTTGTCCACTGAAACAAGAAAAGAAGCGATGTCGGATAACTCCTGATCGCTATCGTTTACACCCGGGATAAGCAACGTCGTTACTTCTACCCAAATATTAAGTTCCCTCATCAAGGCGATGTTCGCAAGCACAGGGCTTAAGTCTCCTTTACACGTTTTTCTGTAAAAATCCTGCCGGAACGATTTTAAATCGACGTTCGCGGCGTCCAGATACGGGGCTATCACCCTAAGCGCTTCTTGCCCCATAAAACCATTAGTAACAAAAACATTAGAAAGCCCGTTTTCTTGGGCCTTTATGCTGCATTCATACGCGAATTCAAAGTAAATAGTAGGCTCAGTATAGGTATATGAGATGCTCGGCGCATTGTTTTTTAATGCTTTCTCTACTACCTCTTTGGGCGCCATATCGACGGATCTGACCCCCATTCTTTGCGCTTCTTGTACTTGCGAAATTTCCCAATTTTGGCAGAAATCGCATTTAAAATTACATCCGGTTGCGGCAATCGAGAAAGACTGAGAACCGGGAAGGAAATGAAATAAGGGCTTTTTCTCGATAGGGTCAACATTGGCCGCAACCACTTTGCCGTAGTTTAAAGAATACAGGATACCTTGCCGGTTTTCCCGGACCTGGCAAATACCTTTTTTACCTTCGGCAATGTTACAGCGGTGATTGCACAGAAAACAATCTACTCTCTGGTCTTCTTTTTTATGATAAAATGATGCTTCTTTCATTGCAACGCGGATTCCCGCAAATCTAACACAGATTTACGCAGATAATGTTTCTACGGCCATCTGCGCTTTCAATCAACACTCATTATCCCTCGCGCCTATAATACCGGGTAGATTTCTGCGAAATTTACCTGGAGCGCTTCGGGATTGATCCGGCTACACGCTTTTTCTTTCGCTTCGCTCCGAAAAAGATGCTGCCTCATTAAATTATATAGTTGATTTTTATAAATTCAACCCAGATTTTGCGCTCCCCTGCGCACAGACAAAATCTGCCCGAAAGGCAAAATTTGCAGTATTTTTTGGCACCGACATTATAGTACCTAAAATTTATACTGAGAAATAATTAAATGTTATATTTATTGTAATTTCTATTGCAAATTTTGGGTTCAATGGTAATATAATTAGCTGTGAACAAGAAAAACGACTCTCTTTTCCCTTATGCGTATATAGATTCGCAACGATTACGGGAAACATTTTTCTCACCGCAAAAGAAACGAACGCTTGCCAAAAAGAAAAAAAATTTCTCCTCTAATAAAATCATTCTCTCTTGCGGTATTGCGCTGGCGGCACTCCTTGTATCCGGCGCTTTTGTATTCGTTTTCAAATATGATTTCCTCGTTGTTCCCCACGTGACCATAGAAACAGAAGCCTCCCTCCTGCGCAATCCCAACCGCTCTTCTGCGTTTATAATAAAGAACGGGGTCGCATCAAAGGTGAAAAAAACTCCTCTCTATCTGGAGATTCCCTCACAGGAAAACGTAAGACTGCGTATCGATCTTAAGAAATCCGCCAACATAAGCAAAACTCCTATTGTATTTTATCTAAAGAAAGTCAATACCCCTCTAAAAATCGGCGTGGTAGTACGTGACACCCAGTTTTTTTCTAATTCGCTTAATCCTTTTATCCTTGAATTAAAAAACACGGGAGATACCGAATATTTGCAGGTTCCCCTGGCGCTTACCGCAACGCAGTTACAAAATACAAACCTTTCTAATATCAACCAGATCAGTTTATATTTTTATCCGCCGGATAAAAACGAAACTACGGCGATTAAAAATTGGGTAGTAATCAAAGATATGGTGTTAGCGGAAAAGGAGGGCAAATGAAAATCATATCAATCGTCAATCAAAAAGGCGGCTGTGGAAAAACAATCACCGCGGTTAATTGCGCCGCTGCCTTACATAAAAAAGGATATAAAGTTCTGCTCGTCGATTGTGACCCCCAGGCCCATGCAACTTTCTCCTTACGTAAAGAATCGCGCGTCTATATCACGGACATCCTGGAAGCAATTGCCGGGAACCAAGAGCTACCCAGCGAAGGCCTTCTTACTCAGGTTGCTGATAATTTTTATCTCGTTCCTTCCCGTATTGGTTTAGCTTCCTTAGAGCATAAGCTCAGCGTGCGCGACGATAAGCTGCAAATACTTTCCTCGTTCCTCAGCAAGGTTTCCGCAAATTTCGATTACTGCCTCCTTGACTGTCCTCCTAATTTAGGCGTATTAACGCTTAACGCTCTGGAAGCAAGCCGTTATTCGCTGGTCCCTCTTATGGCCTGCGATTTTAGTCTGCGCGGCATAGAAATATTAAAGGATATCCTCATCATGCTGAAAGAATATAAAGGAAGCCACCCTATACCCTTCTATCTGTTGACACAAGTAGACAAACGATATAACTTTTCCAAGGAATTCAGCGAAAAAGTCAAAAAACAGCTGGGCAATCTTCTCTTAAAATCCACGATACGCATCAATATATCGTTACGAGAGGCGGCGAGTGCGGGAAAAACGATTTTTGAGTATAAAGCAGATTCGCGCGGCGCTGAAGATTTTCTGGCACTTGCAACGGAACTGGAAAAAATCACTTCCCAGAGTAAATGGACCTCTCTGTTTTTACGCGGAGATAAATTTTCCGAAGTATACCTGGTAGGCGACTTTAATAATTGGAAACGTGATGAACGCTACCGGCTCAATAAAGTCGGGGAAGATATCTGGAGTATCAACGTTCCTTTAGAAACAGGTAAATACCGCTATAAGTTTGTCGCCGGGGACAGCTGGTTTAATGATCCTCATAACGCGTTGGCGGAAGACGATGCTTTTGGCGGGAAAAATTCGCTTCTGGTAATTGAATAAACGCACTACGCGTGGCGGACTTTAAATTACCGCGCCTCTTCGCTGATAATCGTAATCTTACCTACCATACCGATAAATTCTAAACGCAGAGGAATTTTATTTTCTTTATCAAGCCACAAGTTAAACCGCCGCGCACCGCTGCCTACTAAAAAAATGGTTTCTTTTTTTGTCCCGGGCAACACTCGATACGATTCAAATTTTATTTTGATTTTATTGGTAGGGAGATTAAAAGTGAGGGACTTTCCTAACTGCAAGCCTGCATCCTGAGGGAAAAAATAAAGAAGCGACAAAATGTTTTGGATGGGTATGTCCTGGTACAAAAAATTCTCTTTTTTATCGGCATTAGTCTTTGTGATCTTTACGAAACCTTTTTTCTGGTTATAAATCTCTTCAATGAGTTCTTTTTTCCCGAAAAAGACGATATCACGCACAACTTTAATGGGTAAATGCGTTGACGCATCAAGAAAAACTTTTTCCTGACTTTCCAGGTTAAGCAAACGCAGGATCTTGGTATCGGAAGTTACCTCAAGAACATCAACGAGGCTTCCTTCAATTGTTTCCTGACCCAGATACCGCCACTCTATTTTTCCGGAAGGAATACCGTTAAAAAAAACCGCGTATGCAAGTTTTTCCTTGCCCCCAAACCTGGTCTTAAGCGAATTCTCGGCATAGCAGGATGTGACGTATATGCTTAAAAGCAGCGTTAAAATAATTTGCTGTAAACCACGCATGTTCTCCCTTTTTCATTGTGCACGCATCTACGTCAGCCGCTTTATTTCATCTATTTTTTCTTTTGCCGCTGCTTCCCCGCGCGCCATAAACTCTTTGATTTTTTCAAACTCCATCCACCCTAAACCTTCGAAGTTAGGGTGCACGACGACGTCAGCAATACCTAATGCCTGCTGGACAAATTCACGCTGCATCGTTTCGATACTGCCGAAAATAAAATCAAATACATGTAACTTATTATGTCTTTGGTATTCTTTATGAATTTCTTCCCGGGAGGGAGTGATATTAACCGCGATGATCCTGTCAACCCCGTAGTTTAAGAGTATTTTTGTGGGCAGCGGATTTAGAATGCCTCCGTCTAAAAGAATATCTTCTTTAAAGGTTACCGGCTCAAAAATTCCCGGCATCGCGCAGCTTGCCGCGACCGCTTTGTAGAGTGGTCCCTCCTCGAGCACGATAATTTCTTTTTTAGCAAAGTCAAAGGCTACGATTTTAAGCATCCGCTTTAAATCGTAGAACGTTTTATTACCGAAAATCTTCTTGCAGATGCTCTCAAGTCGCTTGGAACGTATTACCCCCTTAAAGGGGAAAGAGATTCCGGAGAAAGAACTTGTTTTTCTCCCAAACTCCTGCGCCAGCGGCGCAATATCTTTTGGCTCATAACCCAGCGCCCAGAGCGTTGCGATAACAGAGCCCATGCTTGAACCGCAAATGATATCAATGGTAATGTTATGCTCCGCAAACGCCTTAAGCACTCCTATGTGTGCATATCCAAAGGCAGCGCCGCTGCCTAAGGCTAAACCCGTAATCACATCGCCGATGTCGCGGCTGATTCTGCGTAATACTTTTGCGTACGCATCGGTGCTGGCCGAGGGAAGTGTTGCATACACGGGGTGATTGAGCAGGCTTCGTTTTTGAGTATACGTTATGTTATCACGGCTGCCAAACTCGTTAATCACCACTTTTATTTTTTCCCGAATCAGAGAGTTTTTACTTTCCAAATCACTTATCAGGATACCGGCCCTACGTAACTCTTCTATTTGCGGGAAAAGAACAAAATGGATAGAGTCTGCAAGCGAAATAAAATCGTCAAAATAACTATCCCAAAAATAGTAAGGGATCTCATAAAGAATAAAGTGATGACTCTCGCAAAGACAATTAAGAAGAGCGGAAAAATTTCCCGGCGAGGTAACTTTAAGAAGCAGATAATCCACTGCGTCATTAACAATTGCCCCCGAGACCGTCGCTTCGGAAAATTCATTTAATGACATGGACTGCATATCCCGCTTTGCCAGATACGGCAGTATAAAATTGTTGCTGGAAGATACCTCGATACAGATAACTTTTTTCCCGGTTTCTTCTTTAATTTTTAATGCAAGATTATGGAGGTAGGTCGTCTTCCCTGCTGAAGGGAACCCTATAACGCCGATACGCTTGACTCGAAATATTTTCTTAGGCTTTTCTTGCGTTTTTGCCCTTACGCGCTGTGTAAGCATACGCGAAAAGTCCAAAGAGATTGTCGGGTGCTTGTTTATAAAACCCTTAAATTCTTCTTTCCCCACTCGCAGAACAAAGGAGTTTTCGATTGCTTTGGTAGTTACTGAATGCGGCTCATCGGTAAAAATCGAAATAATGCCAAACGACGTACCCCGCTTTAAGAGATCTATTTCCGATTCGTACACCCCCTGGCGGGTCAGTGCCACGATTCTTCCTTTAAGCAGGAAATAGAAATAGTCGGGTGCATCACCTTGTGTATAGATAATTTCGCCGTTTTTGTATTCTTTGACTTCGCAGAGTACCAAAAATGCATCGATTTCTTCCGGGGTAAGTTTATTGAACGTCGGGGTATTATTGAGGATGAGCTTGATTTCGTTTTTATCCATATTTGTACTTTCTTACCTTAAATTTCTACTTTATTGTGCGCAGCGATTTTTGCATATTCGAGCGCAAAAGGACGCACTGAACGCTCAAATGTGCCGTAGTCAATGTTGGCCAAGCCAAAGCGCTCCTTAAATCCTTTATCCCACTCGAAATTATCCATAAGCGCCCACCAGAAATACCCTCGTATATCAACGCCATCCTTCAGTGCCCGCGCAACGGCCTGTACATGCGTCATCATATACTCGCGATAGTCGGTATTTTTTTCTTCAGTAGAGCCATTTTCGGTAACGATAACGGGCAGGTTGAATTTCTTAAGACGCATCAATAATTCATAGAGCCCTTGCGGATACACGTACCAACCCACATGATTCCTTCTTTCACGATGATCAGTATGTGCACACTCCCTTCCGGCAAACCCATCGAACTGGACATATTCCCTACAATAATAATTGATTCCGACAAAATCCATGCAGTGCTTATTGTGCAAGCGTTCAAGCAATTGCATGTTAAAGAGCTTATCACGTACAAATGCGGCAACGTCATTTAAACCGAAACTAAAATGCGGGCAGCCAGAGAACACCCTTAGATGTTTGCTTATCGACACCTGGCAGGGCGTTTGAGCGTATATCCGCTTTATTTCCTGATAGGCGGTAATGTACGCGCTGGTCATATTGGCTAATACTTTCTGGGCAACAGTCAAAGAGTGCGTACCCGGAGGCCAATTCCCTCTTACAAAACCGTTATAAATATAGACTAACGGTTCGTTGAATATTATCCAGTATTCTACCTTGTTTTTGAAGGCGGATGCTATGGTCCTGACATACTCAAGAAAAAAATCGATATTCGATGCAGTAAGCCATCCGCCTTTTTGGATAAACCAAAGTGGATTGGTAAAATGGTGCAGGCTCACCAGGGGCTTAAGTCCTAATGCAGCCAATGTATTGATAACCTCAATATAGTGGTTAAGCTCATGGTGTGCTATTGTGCCGGGCGCAGGATATATACGGGCCCATTCGAAAGAGATACGCAAGGAATTAAGATTAAGCTGACGAGCCAGACGGAAGTCTTCTTTAAATAGGGAGTAGTGATCGCACGCTTTGCCTGCGGTCTGCAATTTTTTTTCTTTTTCCCACGCTGCCCAGTCAGAATCAAAATTTCCGCCTTCTGCCTGATAGCTGGAAAGGGCTGCTCCCCATAAGAAAAGCTGAGGAAAATGTATTACCATCAATTAAATCAACTAAAGGTGAAGCTGTATCTTAAGAAACATTGGAAAGAATGTCCAGTACCTTATTGTTATTGCTTGAAGAAAGAATAAGGATAGCTGAGCCATTCACCTGAGCTGCAGTCCCGTACATACGCATAAGGTCGATACCAGCCTCTTTTAAGCGGGAGACAAGCTGCGCTAACTGCCCAACCCGATCCGGCATTTCTACAATAATTACTTCTTTGCTTTCCGCGGTGCCTAAGTTGCGCAACACTTCTTTGGTGCCGATATTATCTGAAGTAACCAGATGAAAATAAGCTTTAGAACCAACTACGTAGGCACTGATTGCCCGTATATTGATGCTTTTTTCGGTAATTACCGTGGCAATTGCGGCGAGCAGCCCCTCCTTGTTCTCTGTGGATAGAAGAATCTCTTCGCCTTTTACAGCCTTCA
The DNA here is from genome assembly GCA_028717025.1 of Candidatus Omnitrophota bacterium. Taxonomy (GTDB): domain Bacteria; phylum Omnitrophota; class Gorgyraeia; order Duberdicusellales; family 4484-171; genus JAQTOI01. The sequence continues at coordinate 20,803 of JAQUOR010000001.1, forward strand.
TATGTGCCTCCTTTTATATAGATACGGATATATGCGCCTGCCGGCAAGGCAGGGAGTTGAACGCGGATAGACACAGAACCTTAAGCGTAAATCCACGCATGTTACCGCGGGAATCCGCTTCTAAAGTCTCATTTCACATCCGAGACAACGTTGCTGATGATATCTGATGATAAGCGCTCGTTATATATAGGAACAATGCGCTCTTTTTTGACTCGGTTAAAAGGCAAGAAACTTTTCGCAGGTATGCTTTTAGACGCAACAATAACGTGTAACGTACCTATTAATTATTTACCCTGCCGGAAAAAATCCGGCAGGGTAAATTTTTGATCGCTACTTTTTTTAAAAAGCTAAAAAATGATTAGCTATTTGCACTTCGAGCGAATTTCTTTTTCAGCCTGGAGCCAAATTGTCAGATCCTGGCCCTTAGGCTTACCTTTGCTTTCCCACAGGTAATACGCTCTGTCTCTGATCATTTGGGCTAATTTTGCATTGTCACAGCATGCAGAACTTTTCGAACTTGTGCTTTTTGAATTTCTTACGAATCCCATGACCCACCTCCTCTTCTTATCACTGCAGCCTTTCGGCCGTTTCTTTAAAAAAACACACCTCTTACGCTACTCAATAGGCTCTACGAATAACGATAGCCCGAATGTATTTCTACTTTTTGCAATAAAAAGAACGGATATTTCCTGGTATACCCGCTCAAACCCCGACTCGGAAGATGAGACTGAATATACCGGCATCGTAAAAATCTGTGTTTTATCGCAGTGAAACGTAAGTAATATTTTCTTATGGTAGTCAATGATGCTGAACTCTTCAGTTTCAGCCCAGGCACGCGCCGTAGCAAGCGTAACGTCACCCTTCTTCTCTTTCCGGTAAATATCATTGAACGATGGTAGAGACAAATTAAATTCTACACCAAATTGATGATTATTCAAGGCATTTTTTTTATTGAACGTATAGAGCGTTTTAAAACCCGGGAGGTTTGAAAACTCTATAACCTTCGAAAAATCAAGGTCTTTTCCCGCGTAATGGCAGGAAAGCTTAACCCCTCCCTTACCCTTACTGGCTTTAACATCGTAAAGATCGTTTCCCAAAGACAACATCCCCCGCTGGTAGTTAAAACCATCGAGGCTAAAATTACGGTCCAAAAGGTGGTCAACGAGCCCGTGGCGTTCATAGCTGTCATAGATAAGGAATTTATCCAGATCATTTTCTTTTTGCTTGACTACGTCATGAATGGTGGCATGTTCGTTAGCCTCCTGCGTAACGTGCGCTCTTATTTTTGCATGATAAGATTCCTCTTGCCTGGTAATAGTATTAAGGAGATTGAACGCCGGGTCGCGCAAGCTTAATTCCAGAAAACTTGCCCCCCGGCGGCTTAAAGAACAGATCATTTTTGAATTTTTAACGATTATCTCGTTATTACCGTCTAAATCGATATCTTCTTCTTCGAATGCTACCGCGCCTTTGTGTTTGCTATCGAGCAGGTTTTCTGCGGCAATAAGGTTTCTATACACCGCCTCGCGAATATGGTTTAAATAAAAACCGCCAAAAATACCGTGCCAATAGCCGCAATTGGTCTGCGCTTTCCATAAACTTTTAAGCGCTTCTTTGGGCGCAGCTTGTTGCGCAGCATGCACCTTTCTGCTTAAAGAAAGCATCCGTTTATGCATGTAGTTAAGACGACTGTATTTGCGGTAGAAATTCCTGAAATAGCCGCCGCGTAAATATGCACTTGCCTCGACGTCACGGCCGTTGTTTTTTAAAAATTCTTTTAAGTCATCGAACGCTGCGGCGGCTTGGGGCTCAAGGACCCATTCGCCCATTTCTTCGTAAGAGGCAGTCGGTAAATAAACCAGGCCTTGCGAGGAAAATTTTAAAAGTGCCTGGCCAGGCGTAATGGTTTCAATAGTGTCGGAATCCTGCAGCATCGTAAAGAATTTCTTAAGCCACTCTTTCTCGTATACCCATTCGTAGGTATTGGGCCAGAGACCGAATTTTTCCCCATCATCAAACAACGTTACCAGCACGTCTTCTTCGCCGGCAAAGCCGTTTAAAAGCTCAATTGCTTCATGGGCCTGCGAAAAAGGAACCTTATAGCGCAAAGTCTTGCATATTGGAAACACTAAGATAGGCTTAGCGTCATCTTCCGTAGTGTAGTAGCCGAAAAATTCTTTTTGTTTTAAGCCGGCGTAGCGGAAATGAGTATCATCGAGAAAAGTATATTTAAGACCGGCGTTATGGAGAACCTGCGCCAAATACTGCTCCCAGACTCTCTCGGCAATCCAGATGCCTTGAGGTTTCTGGGAAAATTCTTTTTTGATGAATTCATTCATCAAGTTTATTTGACCGTATTTATCCTTATCGCAGATCAAAGGCAGTATCGGCTCGTAGTACCCTCCGCTGATGATCTCAACCTGGCCGCGTTTAGCCAACTGTTTTAGAACATCAAGATATTCCTTGGCATTTTTAAGCATCCAATCATACAGGGGCCCTGAATTGTGGACGCTGCATTTTATTTTAGGGAATTGCGAAAGAAGAGAAAGGAAAGGATGATAGCAGTGGTCGTATGCATCTTTGAAAACGTGGTCAAAATTTCCTACCGGCTGATGGTTATGAACACCGAAAACTAAATATACTTTACCCATCGTATTTTTGCTTTACAAATCACAATTTCCAAAAACCGAATTCCAAATAATATTCAATAGTCAAACTCCAATCATCAAAACAGAAAAATTTTTCATTGAAATTTTGTATTTGGAATTTATTTGGGGCTTGGTATTTGTGATTTTGAATCTCATCATTTGGTTTGCCCCGGTGAATTCTTACCTAAGAGATGGCATATCTTTTCAACATATAAAAAGAATATGCGCTTAAATTCTCCGCTGAAATCTTCAAAGGTATTCCACCAGAACCAATCGCTGCCTTCAATCAAATAAAAGTACTGCCGGGCTTCTACTGTTTTCGGGTCGGCTACATTGGCTTTTGCGATCAAATCACGGATCCTGCGCAACAAAACCCAATAGGCGTTATTCTTTTTATTGCCGACCCACACGCCGAAATCATTATTGATCCAGGAACCGGGGGCAAGACGTTCGAGCCGTTTGCTCTCAAATTTATCCAAAAATTCGCTTGGAGTGGTTGTCGTAAGGACGTCGCTTTTTTCAAGCGATGAATACAACGTTTCTAAAAAATCGATACCGTTATTCTTGTAATATTCCCAGGCATTTTCGCCATCCATAATGATGGTGATAATTCTCTGGGGATATATGTTTTTAACAAACGCGTGCGTGCGCTTGAAATGCTCCATAAGATCTCCTGCGGCAAATTTGGAATCTTCCCACCCTTGATAGTTAAAACTGATGATATCGGAAAGATTTCTGTCTCGAAAGAAAATATTGACGTCTTTAAACCGGTAAGGCCGATGAATGATGTGCCGTTGATTTCTGATCATATCATAAGAAACATGCTCGGTGGTGAGGCTCTTGAAAAGAATACCTTCGTCGGTACCGACCCATTTAAAGCCTGCCCTGTGGTAGAGCGCAATAACGTCTTCGGAAACACTGCCTTCTGACGGCCAGCTCCCGCGAGGCAACTCTCCAAAGGCGCGTTTAAAAACATCTTTTGCTTTTTCCAAATGCCAGAAACAATCCGGCGGTGCGGAAAAACGCGAAAGAGGTTTTTTCAAATACGGGAATTCGTTTAAAATATCGGTGTCGTAGATAAGCGGCATTATCGGATGATGGTAGGGCGTTACGGTTATCTCGATGCGCCGGGCCCCAAGCAATTTATTGTAAAGAGGCATGATACGCGACAAGAGTTCGTAGTGTTTCTTTATGATCAATGCCCTGTCGGCCTGTGTGTAATTTTTTTCTTTCGCGATGAGCGCTCGTACCTCTCTATCTTCTTTGATGGTGTAAGGATGAAACCAGGCAAGGTTAAAGAGCGCCTGCAAATCGCCATAGTCCTGCGTATTGAAACGACTATGAGACATTTTTTTATTATAAAGTTGCGAGTATCTGCGGTGAGGACGTATGAAACGATCGTGATTTATCGAGAAAAAACGTTCGATGATGAACTTCTTCTCGTCCGGCTTTAGATACGCCGGATTCTTAAGGGTAAGTATTGAAAAATAATCCTGGGCATGGTTATTCACATAATCAAGTAATTGTTCAAGGAGTATACCGCTGAAGTTAAAGCTCACCTTTACCTTATTGAATTTCTCAACGGTACGCGCCATGCCGTAGTAATCTTTGATGCCGTGAAGCCGCACCCATGGTAAGACGTAGTAATCCTTATCGGGGGATTTATAGCAGGGTTGGTGCATGTGCCATAAGAAAATTACGTTTGTAGGTGATTTTTTCATCTGTGAATTATAAATTTATAAGCGTTGATTTCCACTAATTAAAAACGCGAATTACCGCTAATATATTCGCGTTCATTCGCGCTCTTTAAAATTCGCGGCGATTCGCGTTTCAGGGTTGGCATACGGAATAGTTAGCTTCGGGGAAAATGTTGTCTTTCCGCTCAATATCTTCAATAACTTCGTTGTTCACGTAACCCCGTTCTAGAAAACTTTTCAAAAGGTAAAAACGCTCAAGGTGCGAGACGGTGCGTTTTTTTGCATATTCCACAAAAGAGCCGGTTTTCATCATAAAAGCCCAGTCGCTGCTCTGTGCAAGGAGAAGTTCCCGCACCATCTGGTTTAAGATCCTTTCCTTAATGCCTCCCTGGCCTCCATATTTATTGGCTGCTTCGGTCATTTTCTCTTGCGCCCGATGCAGATGCGGATAAATCCAGTCATTAGAGCCGTTAAGCCAGACTTCGTAGTAACCCTTCCAACCCCAGCTTGAAGGAGAGGGGCTAATGACCTGGTTCTTAGGATACAACCCTAAATATTGGCTCGGCGTAATAAGTTTTACCGTTTTCTGGTCATAACGAGTTTTACGTATCAAGAAGTTAAGCCATTGCACTCCTTCAAACCACCAGTGGCCGAAGAGTTCCGCGTCGTAGGGCGCGACAACAATCGGCTTCCTGTCAAAGATAGAAGATAAATACTCTATTTGCTTTTCGCGATTAAAAAGAAAATTTCCCGCATGATATGCCGCTTTATCCGTGGCCCACTCAGGCACGTACGGTTCTTTATGAGTACTCTCACCGGTAATACGGTAATATTTTACTCCGGTAAAAATCCTGGCACCGCAATTTGAAATATACGGTTTTATGTAGTCGTGGTCGAGATCAAATCCTATATCGCGATAATACTCACGGTAATTATAATCACCAGGGTAGCCCTGGATCGCTGACCAGACGCTTTTCGAAGACTCATGGTCTCTGCCGAAAACTGCGACCCTATTCTTTGTGTAGTATGAGGAATAAACGCCGAATTTCGGCCGGGGTCGGGCAAAGAGAATACCGTGCGATTCAAGAAGAAAATATTTTATCCCTTCCTCTTTTAAAAATTTATCCACGTCTTCCGTATAACCGCACTCAGGCAGCCATATCCCCTTTGGATTTGTACCAAAATATTTGCGATAGGAATTAACTCCGGTGCGCACCTGCATGCGTATGGCGTCTTTATTAATGCCGATAAGAGGCAGAAACCCGTGCGTGGCGCCACAGGTGATTATTTCCAGTACTCCTTTATCCTGATACTTTTTAAATTCTCTTAATAAATCTCTCTGGTAGGCGTGGACGAATCTTTCGCGGGTTTTATTGAAACGATGGTAATACATCAACGCAAGTTTATAAAAATCGGGATTGAAACGATTCCTGTCAATCTCCTTCTCGCACAGCTCCACCATCTTATTTAAGTGCCCCACATAGCGGTTGCGCAGTAACTCATCCGCAAGCATGTTGCACAGGGACGGAGAAAGGTTAAGCGTAAAGGCAAAATCAACGCCATCGCGCACCAGGCCTTCGAACATGTCTAAAAGCGGCATGTAGGTTTCAGTAAGTGCTTCAAAAAACCAGCGCTCTTCCAGAAACTCCGCATGCTCCGGATGCCTCACGAAGGGAAGATGAGCGTGCAAAACGAGTGCGAGATATCCTTTTTCCATATTGAATTATTCCTTACTTAAACGCGAATATTCGCAGATAATCATCTGCGAATAGCTGTGTGAGATCAGTGCAAATCTGCGTTTTTTATTTATCGAACCGTTTGACTGCGGGGGTTTTCTTCAACCTATGTTTCTTATTTTTTGAGACAGCAGCAACCTCGAATTGATAGTCCCCTACCGGCAAAGCATAACGCAGGGTAAATGTGCCATCGGACCGCAAGGTTACGGGTTTACCCTCAACAGTGACGTGAGCGTCGTGTTCGGTTCTTCCGTAAAGAATAAGCTCAGTCCACACTTCTAAGAAAAACTTATCCTGGACCTTAACGCGTTCAGAGAAAAGGCTGCTTATGCCCCAGGAAGCAAGCGGTGATGAAATCTGGTGCCGTAATATTTCTTCAAAACGTTTCTTGCGCTCCATAGAGCTTTTGCCTAAATCATATACGCCTAACACTTTATAGTACTCTTCATCCGGCAAAGCCCATTCTTCATCGATAATCGAAGAAATTCCGAAATAAGGCGTCTTGATAATGTTGGAGCGGATTATGGGGAAAAATTTTCCTGCCGGGTTTTTAAAGCCTATCTCTACGCACCAGGAACATTCCGGTTTGCTGACATTAATGTACCAGTTATTCGCTTCGTAATGAATGTCGATATCAAAGAATGAATTTGCGTTGGTACCGTTAAAACTTTTTACTTCCGTTACGTCATACACGCGTAAAACCCAGCGCAAACTTTGCCGTTCTCCTTCCGGTATCGAAGAAACAATTTCGTTGATCTTACCTTCGGAAATATCCCAATACGTATGCAGCCACCAAGGATCCCTGGCCATAAGAATAATGCGGTTGTCAGCATAGCGCACCGGAAGATTATACGTCTCTTGTGGACGTACAATTTCGGTTGCGGTAAATTTTGACTGCTCCACTTCCTCTGCTTCTTTCTGCAAAATATGATTAATTACGGGAGAAACAACTTCCGGGAGGGTCCTTTTCGCTGTTATTTTTCGTCTGATAATCCGTGGGGTAATAGGCTTTAAGATAGGTTTCTTGCTGGAAATCTTGGTGCTTTTTGACGTGTTTTTTTTGGAGGTTCTTTTCCTCATTTTTGCCTCATATAAGGTAAAGGAATTCTACCACTCATCTTTATGAGTGTCAATAAATTAGTAACAAAGAAATCCTTCACTCGCTTTTGCTCGTTCGGAATGTCTCCTCGCTCATTGAAAAACCCGAGGGGTCAATTATTTATCTTGGTTTTTATCTCGTCAATCTTCTGCAGCAGGCGGCCAAGTTCAACCGGGAATGAAGAAGCACTCAATAGAATTTTTTTAGTTTTTCCGTTAACGGTAACTTTTAGCTGATCACCCCGATACCCTAAAGGGCTCGCACTTCCAATATACTCGTCGTTAAAACGAAAAATATTCATCTCTAGAATCATGTCCTTAAACGCTTTGAGTTCCTGGGCAGAAAGTTGTCCGCTTTTTACGATCGTCTTTGGTTTATTAGAAGAAAACATGGAGTAGCGCTCTTTAGAGTAACGATCTTTATTGAAAACGGTAACGTTACCTGTTGAAGCGATAAAAATATCGTAATCCTGAGTAAGTGCCTGCTTTTTTGTGGAATAAAAAACATCGATATTGTAATCTTGGGCCGTCACCAAGCGTTCACGCACGTATGCGCTCTGTGCCGTGGGTAGGTAAAACGAGAAGGATGAGGCAAGAAAAAGATAGATTATAAGATATTTTTTCGACATCATCGTGTGTATCTTTGAAGGGTAAAGCATCGACAAAATTTCATAATCATTGTAACCCACAGGGAATAACTGTCAAGATTACTTTTAACAAAGAGGCTTAAAATTAATTGTATCCGCGCAGGGAATACTGTAAAGTACTTTATTCTTCTTTCTTCTGACTTTTTTCGCCTCAGAAAGAGGCGCACTGACGCAATTTATCCAGAGGGATAATACCGACGCAATACCTTTAAGCGTCGGGTATATAATCCCAGAAGGCGGACACTGCCGCAATCCCTTGTCCAGAAGGACAATACCCGCACAATTCCGCTAAGTGCGGGGTATTCTAAGCGTCAGGTGCTTTAAGCGCCGGATACTGCTTAAGGAGATAACGCCTGCCGCTAAAGGATATGGCAGTGTGCACTTTCTGTGACAAGCGCACAGGCCGCTCTGCCGAGAAGACGGCGTATACCTTGCCACATTGGAATGGCAAGTACGCGCTTTCCGCGCTGCCCGCCAATCCGTTTTGGCGAGGTGCCGATTCGGCCGGGTGTCCTTTAGCGCTATAACGCATTATACTGGCTGAAACCTAAGCCCCTGCGTTAAAACTTAATCTCCACGTCTTTTTTATCATCTTCCGCGACCTTAAAAAGCTCCTCTTGTCTAAAACCCATCATATTTGCGATAATAACATCGGGAAAAGACTGGATCTTTATGTTGTAATTATTCACGCTCTCGTTGTAAAATTCACGCCTGTCTGCAATCTCGTTTTCAAGCGAAGAAATCCTGGTCTGTAAATGCATAAAATCCTGATTTGCCTTTAAGTCGGGGTAATTCTCCGCTACTGCAAAAAGCGTCTTTAACGCTCCGCTTATCATGGTATCTGCCTGTGCTTTATCCTGAATGTTTTGGGCATTCTGGTAGACGCTGCGCGCTTTTGTAATCGTCTCAAGCAGCTCCTTTTCGTATTTCATGTACCCTTTGCAGACCTCGATAAGCTTAGGCAGCTCATCATGACGCTGCTTAAGTAACACCTCAATGTTTGCCCAGGCTTTCTTTAAATTGTTTTTAAGCCTGATTAAACCGTTGTAGATTCCGACAAAATATCCAAAGAAAATAAGCAATAAAAATATTACTACGCCTAAAATCAAAAACCCTGCTACCATAAACACCTCCTTTAATAATAGAAGCGAAGCACCGCAGATTGAAACGCGGAACAACGCGGAAAATTTTCAGCGTAAATCCGCTTCTATGGCTCATTTGATCCCAAAATACCACAGTATATAGGCGCAACACGCTAAAAATAAAATCGGACCACCCCAAATAGATAAATATGTTCTTAACGAAAGCTGCTGCAGGAGTTCTTTTTCCGAGTAATCCGATATCACATAGTAAGGCGCTTCTTCCGAGATACCCATCATAATGTTATCCTGGTTCTTTAAAAACTCTTTTACATGCGGGTTATCTTTTGCGGTACCTAGAACATACACTACATCCTGCGGTTCGAGTACATATTCGGTAAAGCGCAAAGGTCTCCTTCCCCAGAAGCCGTTTAAAGCCACGCCGTATTCCGAACAGAAAGTAGCGACATGTTCGGGGCAGGAAGAAAATGAACCGGTCTGGTACTTTAAATCTATGTGCACCCTGACATCCGCATCGCTGTTTTCTACCAGAACCTTGCCCGTTTCATCTTCCACATAAAAAGGGAAAAAGGTCTTTAGGTCTTTTATGACAACCCAGTGCCCTGATTTTCCGCTTCTCCGGTATTCTTCAACTTTGCAGTGATAAAAAACGCAGGTTTTTTTTAAAATGGGGCTTTGGATCACTTGAAGGGGTGCGATTGTGCCGGAAACCTCGGCAAGCCCAAGCGCAAGAGAACGGACCTTGGATGTCGGTATTTCCTGAATGACCCGCGTTAAACGCAAGGTTTTCCAGCCCCTCACGAATGCCCATACGCCGAATCCTGCGCCGATAAAAGAATAGAAGAGCAGCTTATCCCTGCTATCGCTCATTTAGAAAAATTGTAACACGAAAATACCGTCTCGCAAATTATTTTCCGTAAAATTAGCCGGCTGACAAAGATACTGTATCGGGAGGATTTAAATGAAGTATCACAAAAATCGTTACGCGGTTAACGACATTCTCTCTACTGTCCGATTTTCGATATGACTTTGGGGATACAATAGTTACCTATGCAATCTAATTGCTCTTTGTCCTGTTTCTCCTGAATAAATTTCTGTTCTTTTTTAAGGAAACTGTTTTGCCCGGTTTTCTCCTTCAGCAACTTCTTGAATAATTTCTTGTCTGAGGAAACTTGCGGAAGCGCGGCTAAATCCTTATAGCAACGCATTGCTGTCCCCGTTATTTCCAGGCCCAGATTAAGAGCCCCCACGAGGGAAAAACTTCCCGGATCAAGTTTACAAAATTTACAGTGCTCTTCTATTGCCTCAAGCGTTATTCCCAATTGACCGAGATAGCTATAGAGCAGCCTTTCATTTTCCCTGGCTATTTTTGACATCTCAGAAAATTTGTTTCTGATTTGGCCGTTTTTAATTATTTGCGCCAGATGCTCGCAGCAACGAGCCATCGTTCGTTCTACGTCTATGGTGCATTCAAAAACCTCGATAAGCCGCTTACTATTTTTTGTATTCTGCATGTCTGCCATGGTGCCCCCTAGACTTGTTTTACTTCTTTGATCTCGGGTATCGCTTCTTTGATTTTTTGTTCAATTCCCATCTTTAACGTATAGGTACTCATCGGGCAGCAGCCGCATGCTCCGGTAAGGCGCACTTTTACGATACCGTTTTCGCTGACATCTACCAGCTCTACGTTGCCTCCTTCTGACTGTAAAAAGGGACGTAACTCGTTTAAAACTTTCTCAACTTTTTCTTTTAACATGATAAACCTCCTTAATGAATCCCGCGTTTATAGCGGGACGAATTAACTTCCGCGGCGCTTTGGGAAAATTTTCTGCCTTAAAACAGGAAATTTTCCCGATATACGGGCGCCCGGAAGCAGATTGTCTATAACCCCTTATTGGGAAGAATTAAATTTTACACTAAAAAAACCCATTAGCAAGTCTCTTTTTTACCTGCATTTCTGTTGGGTGTATATCAAAGATCCCGATAACTAATATCCGATAAAGCTTTCGGTCTTTATGCGCGAAGGCTCTAACCCCAACTCGAGAGATATATTTTTCATCGCGGTGACCATTGCCGGGGGACCAAAAATAAAGAACATCCTCTCGGCAGCATCATCCATATTGGCCGCTATCAAGTCTTTATCGATTGTTCCAAAAAGACAGCTGGTATCTTTGGGTTGACAGGAAGTAACCGTATAGATTACTTTTATATTGCAATGATTCTTGCGCCAGGAATCGAGTTCTTTTTTAAACGCAATTTCTTCCGTACGATTCGAATAAAAAAGCAGCACGTCGGTACCCAACGATTTCTCAATAATGTATTCAAGGATGGAAATTACCGGCGTAATACCTATGCCGCCGATTAAAAAACAAATCTTCTTGTATTCGTCTTTGAACACACAGGAACCCATCGGTGCATTGACTAAGACCTCATCTCCTGCCTTAAGAGCCCGTAATTGTTTCGAAAAATCACTTTCGCTTAACCGCTTAGTCACCTCGATGTACTCTTTCGTGGGCGAGCTGGAAAAAGAAAGATATTTATTTAAACCTTTATTTCCCCTGACGCCTCTGTCAAATATAACCTGCATAAATTGACCGGCGATAAAGTCTATTTTTACTGGGGACGAAAAACGAAAGCTCTCTGTTGCGGACGTCCGCGGTACCCTTTCTACAAACTTTACATACACTTCTTTCATAAACCCACCTTTTGTATAATTTTCTTAATCACTGCTGCGGATTGGTGTAAATTCTCAACCTCTTCAGGATTGAGAGCGAGTTTTAACGTTTCCCTTACTCCTTTTTTATTAACCACCGCGGGCAAACTCATGTAGACATCGTTTACCCGATAATAATCGTGTACGAGGCACGAAACAGGCAAAATAGAATTTTCATTTTTTAAAATTGCCTCGGTAATACGGGTCAATGCCAGACCGATTCCATAAGAAGTTTCGCCTTTACGCTCAATGATCTTATACGCGAAATCCCGCACCGCTTCAAAAATGTGCTTAAGGCGGTCTTTGTGATCGCAGCGTTCGCACTGGACACAATAATCACTCAAAAGGGTTCCTCCTATTAATGCGCTGCTAAAGACAGGGAATTCGCTGTCGCCGTGTTCTCCTAAAATATACGCATGAATATTACGCGCATCGATGTTGCAATGCCTGGATAAAAGAAAACGCAGCCGCGCACTGTCCAAAACGGTCCCGGAACCGATAACCTCCTGGTATTTTTTACCTGAAATCTTATACGCAGCATAGGAAAGCACATCAACCGGATTGGTGACGATGAGCAAAAGCGCTTCGCCCGCATATTTGACTATTCGGGGGATGATGTTTTTAAAAATCGCCACATTATCCTTTACCAGCTCCATCCTTCCCTGGCCGGGCGTTTGTTTCTTCCCCGCCGTGATAACTACTAAATCTGAATCTTTCATGTCCGGATAATCTCCGGCGAATATTTCAACCGGCGAAAGGTACGGCATGCCGGAAGCCAGGTCCATCACCTCTCCTTCGGCGCGTTTCATATCCGAATCTATCATGACAATAGACCTGCTTGCGCCGCTTTGCATCAGGCTATAGGCGTACCTCACTCCTACATTGCCTGCGCCGATGATGGAAACTTTTGGTTTAAGCATTTTTTTTCCTGCATTGTTTACATACGCCGTAAAAATATCCGTGACACTCTTCTATGATATTGCCCTCTATTTCTCTTCTCTCTATCGTCTGACAAAACGGCATGGCAATATCGCTGACCCTTTCACATTTCGTGCAATAGAAATGGTGATGCACGTCTGTCCGCGCCTCAAAAGATGCTTTGTCGGGGACGATCCTTACTTCGCTCACCAGGCCTTTGTGCCGCAATACAAAGAGCACCGCATAAATGGTACCCAATGAGACTGCGGGGAATTTCCTTTTAACTTCCTCAAAAATCCTTTCCACGGTAAGATGTTCTCTGTTTTTCCTTAAAAGCTCAAATACCGCTATCCTTTGCGCAGTGATCTTTACCCCTTTTTCTTTTAAGAGCCGGATGCATTCCTTCATGGTATCTAAAGGATACCACAGGTATTACATTTTGTCAAGAATTATTCCTAAGTAGTAATCATTATTGCCTTTTATCTGGGTAATTTTTTGCTACAATAGAGTTACTGAGGTTTATAATGAAAACACCCGAAAATGTTATACAATTGCTAAAAAGGAAAAAAATCACCATTTCCCTGGTAGAATCCTGCACTGCCGGATACGCCTCTTACCTGTTAACTAAAGTTCCCGGTTCTTCCAAGGTTTTTAAGGGGGGCATTATACCGTACACTCTTGAAGTAAAGAATAAATTCTTCAAAATACCCCTTCCTCTTTTAAAGAAAACTCAAGGGGTATCCTCTTCCATCGCGCTGGTCCTTGCTCGAGATATTCTAAAATTATGCAAAAGCGATGTCGGAGCATCCGTAGTTGGTTTTGCCGGTCCCGGTGCAAGGATGGGAATAAAAGCAGGAACAATTTTTATCGCCGTATGCAGCAAGGCTAAAGCACGTGTAAAAAAAATAATCATTAAAGGGAACCGCGATATGGTCCGGAAAAGAGCAAGTATGCTGCTTTTGGCTTTTGTTTACGAAAGCATCAAAAAGGAGAGCATATGAATGCACTGTTAAAAAAAATTATTCTTATAGGCATAAGCATAGTCCTTTCTGGTACATGCGTGCCGGGCTATTCCAAAGAACCGCAGAATCAAAAAAATGAATTTAAAGAAAATTTTGCTTTTAAAGCTCGCGAGCTCATTAAAGAAGGAAAAACAACAGAAGCAGAAAAAATACTTAAAGATGCTATTGCGGGTATGCCGCAAGGTTGGCGGCCGATACATGACTTGCCTGGTCGGATAACAATTGTATGTTGGAACGAAGAAGAATTCCTGGCTTACGCACGCTACAATGAAAAACTGCGACAGCCAAAAAAGATCATTTGGATGGAAGGGCCTTCCTATTCTCAAACCCTGTATCTGCTTGGATTCATCGCGGTCGAGAAGAAAAATTTTAAGGACGCAATTATCTATTTTGATAACGCAATAGCGCTGGAACCGGACCACCCCACGCTTCTATGCGAAAAAGCATTTACGCTGCGCACAATGGGACACAACGAAGAAGCATATAATCTTTATATGAAAGCGCTCGACATCCGCCCCTGGGCACTCCCTCATCAGCGCGCGGTTGCGTTACGGGGCGCGGGATTTGCTCTTACCGAACTTAACCGGCTTGCTGAAGCAGAAACACTCTATAAAAAATCTCTTGAGCTAGAACCGGGTAACGATATCGCCCTTCATGAGCTTGAGTATATTAAACACTTAAAATCCGGCGGTTCAGCGTACGGTACAAAAACCGTGGTAACCGAACCCGCTATAAACAATAAATAGTATGCGCCTCTTTATTGCCTTAAGCATCCCACAAGAGATCAAAGAATCAGTGGTAGAAACGCTCACGCCCCTTAAACACCTTATCCTTGATGCAAAATGGGTGGAGCTTAAAAACATTCATGTCACGTTGAAATTTTTAGGCGAGACTCCGGAAGAACTGCTTGAGAAGATTAAAACCATTATGCAGCAAATTGCAGATGGTTTTCACCCTGTTAATGCGCAACTGACAGAATTTGGTTTTTTCCCTGATGCCAGAAGACCGCGGGTTTTCTTTATCGCCATGGATAATGAGGCGATTTTAAAACGCCTGGCCGATACATTGGAAGAAAATTTAAAAAAATTGGGATTTGAAAAAGAAGATCGCTTCCAGGCACACGCGACGCTCGCGCGTTTTAAAACATTCCGGAACAATGATGTGTTTGCGCAAACACTTAAAAGCATCCATGTTGCGGGAGGCTTTCCCATATCTTCAATGACCCTTTTTAAAAGCACCCTGGGCCCTGCAGGCCCTGCCTACCAAGAATTATTCACGGCGCATTTTAAAAGGTAAAACCGGAAATTTTGAGGATGACCCTGACTGCCTGGAGAATGCAATTGGCGTAGATACCTGCCACCACATCGTCGCCGACAATGCCCTTTGCACCGGGAAATTTTTCCAGTTTGTTGGCGGGAGGAATTTTTACCAGATCAAGCGCCCGGAAAAGAAAAAAGGCGACAATAATGAATTGTGCATTGCGAGGCGTAAATAACAACGTAATCATCATTCCTGAAAAATCATCGATGACTATTTTTTTACTGTCTTTTTCGCCGTATATGCGCTCCGCACGGCTGCTACAAGCATAGGAAAGGACAACGGCACCAGCGGCAGCAATTAAAAAATAAAATTGGCTTTTTATAAGCACAAAGACAAGGACTGCGACAACGCAGGCCCACGTACCGGAAGCGAAAGGCAGGTAACCTACCCCGCATACGCTGGTAATCGTCAAACAAATCTTATCGCTAAGCGTTAATTGCTTCATTGTTATCC
>JAQUOR010000002.1 GCA_028717025.1 Candidatus Omnitrophota bacterium
CAACATGAGTATTGCGGTGTGGGTGGGTTTAATCGCTCTGGCAGGGGTAGCGGCAGAAACCGGCTCTATCATGATCGTGTATTTAGACGAGGCGTATAAGCGTAGAAAACTTGAAGGCAGGATGAATAATCTTTCTGATCTTTACGATGCGGTTATGGAAGGCGCGGTGCAGAGATTGCGGCCAAAGCTTATGACCGTAGGAGCAAATATTTTTGGTTTAATGCCGGTAATGTTAAGCGTTGGTGCCGGAGCAGACGTGATGAAGCGTATTGCCGCGCCGCTGATTGGAGGATTGACCTCTTCAACCATGCTTACGTTGATAGTGCTTCCGGCAATTTATACCATGTGGAAGTATCACTCCGAGATAAAATATATTTCTTCATCCGAAAAACATTCAGCATGAGGTACAAAGCAAAATGCGCAGCCTAAACCATATGCGCAGGAGGTAATAATGGCCCGGGATCCGATATGCGGCATGGAAGTAAACGAGAAAACTTCCATCACACTTACCAAGGACGGAAAAGAATATTTTTTCTGCTCTACCCATTGCAGGGAAAAGTTTATCAAAGAGGAGGGTATGGAAGCTGCCGTGTTAAAATGTCCTGCCTGCGCAAGAAAATCTTTTTTTAAAAACAGGTTGTTTCTTGTAGGAAGTGTCCCTTGCGTGCTGATACTCGTTTCATTTTTTATACCCCAGCTTGTTCCTTTTCGCGGCGCATTTCTGGCATATTTAAAAACAATATGGTGGGCGGTGGTCCTAGGGTTTGTGCTTGGCGGCATCATCGATTATTACGTGCCGCGAGAGTATATATCAAAAATCCTTTCCCGCAAGCACCCTTCGACCATCTTTACTGCAGTTTTCTTAGGGTTCCTCATGAGCGCCTGCAGCCATGGGATACTTGCGCTCTCTATACAATTGCATAAGAAAGGCGCTTCGGTGCCGGCAGTCGTAAGCTTCCTGCTCGCGTCTCCCTGGGCAAATTTTACCATAACCGTCATGCTGTTTGCCTTCTTTGGTCTAAAAGGATTGCTTATTATTTGCGCAGCGCTCATTGTTGCCGTCAATACCGGTTTTGTCTATATGCTTTTAGAAAAAAAAGGGCTTATTGAAATAAATAAAAATATTGTAGAAGTGGCAGAAAGTTTTTCGATTGCGCGCGATGTGCGTACGCGCATGGCTCATTATACTTTAAACGTAAAAACAGTGATTGCTGATTGTATTGGCGTTACCAAAGGCGCTCTTGCGCTGGCTGATATGGTCCTCTGGTGGCTTATCTTAGGTATGGTGCTTGCTTCTTTTGCCGGCGCATATATACCGGTGCATTTTTTCCATAGATTCATGGGGCCAACGCTTTTGGGTCTTCTTGTTACTTTAGGCATAGCCACGGTCATTGAGGTTTGCTCCGAGGGCTCAGCTCCTTTAGCCTTTGAGATATACAGGCAGACAGGAGCTCTGGGCAATAGCTTTACCTTTCTTATGGCCGGAGTGGCTACCGATTATACTGAAATAGGCCTTTTGTGGTCTAATGTAGGCAGGCGCACTGCGCTTTGGTTGCCGGTTATTACAGTGCCGCAAATCCTGCTTATCGGCTATATTGCAAACGCCATATTTTAACGATTCATACCCTTTTAATACCCCTTTTTCGTCTCTTTTTTATTCCTTTCTTTACCCCTCTAATTTTGATATAATTATCAAATTGTTAGCTGCTAATCCTAAAGTGCGAAGCTTTTAAAATTTATAAGTTGGTGCTGTATCTGCCGGTTGAGGATTAAAAAAACCATGTTCTGGGAACTTATTGGCTTTCTTGCAGCGACATTAACAATGTTTTCTTTCATCCCGCAGATTGTTAAGGTAATAAAAACAAAATCTGCGAAAGACGTCAGTGTCCTTACGCTTTCACAGCTTGCATTGGGCGCGAGCTTGTGGACCGTGTACGGTATTCACCTGCACAATGTGATTATTATTATGGCAAATACCGTTACTTTAGGCAGTTTAATTATTGCATTATTCCTATATGCGCGTTACAGCAAGGAGAAAACGCAATGAAAAAAAGAGCATTCATTACGGGTATTGACGGTCAGGATGGTTCGTATTTGGCGGAGTTTCTTTTAAAGAAGGGGTATGAGGTGTATGGCATTGTCAGACGCATTGCCCTTGAAGATATTGACCATCACCTCTGGCGGATAAAACATATTTTAAATAAGATTACGCTTTATCCCGCGTCTCTGGAGAGTTACGCCAGCATCTTTAACACCGTAGGCAAAGTAAGACCGGATGAGTGTTACCATCTGGGAGCCCAGAGTTTCGTAAGCTACTCTTTCGAAGACGAATTTTCTACTCTTAATGCCAATATCAACGGAACGCATTTTGTGCTTTCGGCAGTCAAAGAAAACGCGCCGAAATGCAAGTTTTACTTTGCCGCTTCAAGCGAAATGTTCGGTAAAGTAAAAGAAACTCCGCAGAACGAAGATACTCCTTTTCATCCGCGTTCACCTTACGGCGTTTCCAAAGTCGCGGGCTTTTATATGACCCAGAATTATCGCGAGGCCTATAATCTTTTTGCGTGTAACGGCGTTTGCTTTAACCATGAATCTCCCCGCAGAGGCTTTGAATTCGTTACCCGAAAGATAACTAATGCCGTTGCCAAGATAAAATTAAAGCTGGATAAAGAATTACGGTTAGGGAATATGGATGCAAAACGCGATTGGGGCTTTGCAGGCGATTACGTCAAGGCGATGTGGTTGATGCTGCAGCAAGATGTACCGGATGATTACGTGGTTGCTACCGGAGAAACGCATTCGGTACGAGAATTCGTCGAGCGCGCCTTTGACTATGCGGGTCTGGATTGGAAAAAATATGTCGTTATCGACAAGAAATTATACCGTCCGGCAGAGGTGAATCTGTTATTGGGCGATTTTAGCAAGGCAAAAAATAAACTCGGCTGGAAACCCGGGGTAAAATTCGAAGGCTTGGTGAAAATGATGGTTGATTCCGACATACAAAGGCTTAAAAAACTTTGCAGACCGCTGTAGGCTTTCTGTGTGTAAATATATAAACCGTCGACAGGAGCTATAGGATTGGGTCAATGTCAATTGTTTTGGAGGTCATTGCTTAAGCAGGGGTAGACGTTACGGTTGCGTCATTAAAGTTTCAAAGCAATGCTCGTGCATACGTTTTGCGAGCTGGCTGCACCCCTTCTTTTAAGTTTGATACTTCGACTTCGCTTGAGTATTCCTTCGACAAGCTCAGGATCCCGGACAACGTCGAAGGATAACCTTAAACGAGCGGAGCGAGTCGAACGGGTTGATTATCAATCATGAATGAGCTTTATTTTGTTCACCCCTCTTCTTTTGTCGATGAAGGCGCGCACGTAGGGGAGGGTACAAAAATATGGCATTTCTCACACATCCTCTCCAATACCACCATAGGTAAAAAGTGCATTATCGGACAAAACGTGATGATCGGTCCGGATGTTATGGTGGGCAACGGCTGCAAAATCCAAAATAACGTATCAATCTATAAGGGCGTTACCCTGGAAGATCAGGTATTTTGCGGGCCAAGCTGCGTGTTCACCAACGTCTATACTCCCCGTGCATTTATCGAAAGAAAAAATGAATTCCTGCTTACGCGTGTTAAGCGCGGAGCAACCATAGGAGCAAATGCGACAATAGTCTGTGGAGTCACGATAGGCAAATACGCATTTATCGGCGCAGGAACGGTAGTTACGAAAGACGTTGCCGATTATGCTTTGGTGGTTGGAATACCCAGCCGTCGGGTCGGCTGGATGTGCTCGTGCGCGACGCGCTTAACGTTTACACGCGGGAAAGCCGTATGTACACACTGCAACGAAACATATAAAAAAACAAAAGAAAAAATAGAGAAGTTGTAAACGAAATTTCTTTTACCCGTGCACAAAACGAACCATTTTCATTAAAACCGCCGCAATAAAACAGAGAGCATGAAAATAATTTCAGTGGTAGGTGCCCGGCCTAATTTCGTAAAAATTATGCCGATTATCCAGGCGCTTAAAGCCCGTGGCATACAAAACCTTCTCGTGCACACCGGCCAGCACTACGATTACGCCATGGCAGGTGTCTTTTTTAAAGATCTCAATATACCCAGGCCGGATATTTATCTTAATGTCGGTTCAGATACTCATGCCCGGCAAACCGCCAAGATCATGGTTGAATTTGAAGCGGTTTTGTTAAGAGTAAAACCAAATTTAGTGATAGCGGTAGGAGACGTAAATTCCACGCTCGCCTGCGCGTTAACGGCTGTTAAACTTCATATACCGGTTGCTCATGTCGAGGCGGGCTTGCGCAGTTTCGATATGAAGATGCCCGAGGAGATAAATCGGATAGTAACCGACAGAATTTCTTCTTGTCTTTTTACCCCCTCATCTGATGCAAACGAAAATCTGCGTAAAGAAGGAGTGGCGAGCAGTAAAATATTTTTGGTAGGAAATGTAATGATCGATACGCTCATAAGATCTAAGCCAAAAGCAGGGAAATTAAAAACATACAAGGCTCTCGGTTTGGTCAAAGGTAATTATGCGTTTCTAACGCTCCATAGGCCCGAGAATGTGGATGATAGAAAATATTTAACGGATATAGTTTCAAGCATAAAAGAAATTTCAAGATTTCTTCCCATTGTTTTTCCGATCCACCCGCGCACGAAAAAAAATATAAAAAAATTCCGGCTCCAAGGTTATTTAAAAAATTCAAACATACGCTGCATTGAACCTCTCGGGTATCTGGACTGTTTAAATCTCTTGATGTATGCAAAACTTGTGCTCACGGATTCCGGCGGCATCCAGGAAGAGACTTCCGTGCTTGATATCCCATGTTTAACGCTGCGGGAAAATACCGAGCGCCCCATCACCGTAGCCAAGGGTACAAATATAGTTGTAGGCAGAGACAAAGAGACAATCATAAAAGCAGCTAACAGGATCTTGAAAGGCACGCAAAAACAAAAAAAAGATATTGCTTTCTGGGATGGTCACGCAGCAGGGCGCATAGTCGATATTTTAAAAAATTTCCTCACCAGTAATTTTGAAAGAATAAGTCTACGCTCATAAGAAAACCAGAGGGTTGATGCATGCATTTTAATAATACCAAGACTAAAACCGATGAAAAATATACCGCGTGGGGACCGGAAGCGCTCTCTCTGCGTCAGGAGTCCATCAGACGTAATCGCTCTCTTCTGGCAGCAAAAAGAGAGCGCTGGATAACGAAGAACTCATATTTTTATCGCGCCGTCGGAAAACTTTTTGCGTTTCTTGTAGAGCCGCATAAGTCCGTCCTTAATGTCGGTTGTCAGACCGGTTTTTTCCTTAAGGCGGTGTCTGCGCGTCGGGGAGTAGGCGTGGATATGAGCAGCGAAATGATAGCAATTGCAAAAACTCTGCGCCCGGAGTTTGCATACACCGACAATATATCCGCACTCTCAAAGACCGCTGAAAAGTTTGATTATATTATTTACAGCGATATTGCCGAAACCGTCGATGTACTTGATGGATTACGGAGCCTTAAGGGGTTTTGCCAGCGGCACACCAGGCTCTTGATTTACAGTTATAATCATCTTTGGGAGCCGCTTGTGATGATATCGGAACGCTTAGGCTGGAAAATGCCTGAGCCTCAAAAGAATTGGCTTTCAGAAAATGATATCCGGGACTTACTTACCGTTGCCGGGTACGAGTGGCTCAAGACGCACAAGTTTATTTTATTTCCAAAATATATTCCGCTTCTTTCTTCTTTTTTCAACGTTTTTCTTGCCAGATTGCCATTTATCAGGAGACTATGCGTGATGCAGGTTTTGATCGCGCGCCCGTTGCTACCTGCTTTGAAGAAAGAAGAGTTGACCGTTTCGGTGATTATCCCTTGTAAAAATGAACAAGGAAATATCGAACATGCGGTACGACGAATACCTAAAATGGGCAGGCATACAGAGATTGTATTCTGCGATGACCTTTCAACCGATAATACGGTGCGCGAAATACGCAAAGCGCAAGAGAAGCATCCCGCGTTGGACATTCAACTTGTTTCCGGACCCGGCATCTGTAAATCAAAAAACGTCTGGGCAGGGTTCGACGCTGCGTCAAGCGATATCCTGATGATTCTCGATGGTGATTTAACCGTTATGCCGGAAGAGCTGACCTATTTTTTTGATACTATTGCCGGCGGCACGGCTGAATTTGTAAATGGGTCGCGTCTTGTGTATCCAATGCCTAAGGGGGCAATGAAAGTATCCAATATGATAGGTAATAATTTTTTCAGCAACGTTTTTTCTTTTATACTTGGCCAACGCATCAGAGATACGCTGTGCGGTACCAAGGTCCTTTTCAGAACCGACTGGGAAAGAATTAAACCAATGGTAGATACCTGGGGCACCACCGATAGGTGGGGCGATTATGATCTTCTTTTCGGTGCATCAAAACTTAACCTTAAAATCATTGACTTACCTGTCCATTACCAGGAAAGGATTTACGGAGCCACGAAAATGACAAAAGTATTTCGCCATGGTTTGATTATGCTTACAATGTGCTTCCACGGTTATAAAAAGTTGCACGGGAAAAAAGCCTATTAAAGGAACGCATG
This sequence comes from Candidatus Omnitrophota bacterium, assembly GCA_028717025.1. Taxonomy (GTDB): domain Bacteria; phylum Omnitrophota; class Gorgyraeia; order Duberdicusellales; family 4484-171; genus JAQTOI01. The sequence continues at coordinate 6,598 of JAQUOR010000002.1, forward strand.
GGTAATAACAAAAAAACCATCCTTGTTACCGGTTCCAGCGGTCTCATCGGCTCAGAGGTGTGCTTATTTTTTTATCGTAAGGGTTTTGCGGTAAAAGGCATAGATAATAACCAACGCGCGGTTTTTTTCGGCCCCCAGGGCGATACCGCGTGGAATGCCAGGCGCCTGAGCTCTCTCATGAGTGATTTTACGCAGTACACAATAGATATACGGGACAGAGAGGCTGTTTTAAAATTACTCAAGACTATTCGGCCCGATGTAATCGTGCATGCGGCAGCGCAGCCCTCTCATGACAAGGCAGCGGCAATTGTGTTTGATGATTTTGATACCAATGCCGCCGGCACATTGAATCTTCTTGAAGGAGCCCGGCGTTTTTGCATCAGCTCACCGTTTATTTATATGTCGACTAATAAAGTATACGGCGATTTACCCAACACCATTAAACTTAAAGAATTAAAGACGCGCTGGGAATACGATGATCCTGTCTATGCGCAGGGTATCCCGGAATCTTTTTCTATTGACCAATCGAAACATTCTCTCTTTGGTGCTTCTAAGCTAGCCGCAGATATTCTTGTCCAGGAATATGGGAGATATTTTGGCATGTCCACCTGCTGTTTACGCGCCGGCTGTCTCACGGGTCCAAATCACGCCGGTGTAGAGCTGCACGGTTTTTTGAATTATTTGGTCAAATGCAATCTGGAAGGGAAAGAATATAAGATATTCGGCTACAAGGGTAAGCAAGTGCGGGATAACCTTCATGCCCAGGACGTTGCCGAATTCATATTCCAGTTTTATCGTGCTCCAAGAAGCGCGGAAGTTTACAATATCGGAGGCGGTAAAAAAAATGCCTGCTCGGTTATAGAAGCCATAGCCGCGATAGAGAAGCTAAGCGGAAAAAAACAACGGTATGCATACCTTGAACAGAACCGTATCGCAGATCATATTTGTTATTACAGCGATTTGCGAAAAATGCAAGCGCATTACCCGCAGTGGAGGATTAAAAAACCGCTCTCTGATATATTAAAAGAGATAATACAATCATGGGAAAAGCGTCTGTGACATCGATATTGAAAAATCTATTCATTCATCCCGCAATGCGTGGGATAGCGCTGGAGTCACCAGATGCACTTTCCGCCCGACGCACGCTTATTGCGCAAAAATTATTTTTAAGGCGTATTTATGAAGAGTGGTATACAGCTATCGCAACTTCGATATCGGCATCAAGCGGAAAGATACTTGAAATAGGCTCCGGCGCCGGTTTTTTAAAAGATTTTATTGCGGATGCGATCTCTTCCGAAATTTCTTTTTCACCCGATGTCGATGTGATTCTTGACGCCTGTACACTTCCCTGCAAAGATTCTGCGCTCGCTGGTCTTGTCATGGTGGATGTGTTTCACCACTTAAGTAAGCCCGTTTATTTTTTAAAAGAAGCCGGTCGGTGTGTAAAAAAGGGAGGAGTACTAGTGATGATTGAACCTTGGGTTACTCCCTGGTCGCGGTGGGTCTATACTCATCTCCATCATGAACCGTTTAAGGATGATGCATTAGGATGGGAGTTTCCTGCAGCAGGTCCGCTTTCCGGAGCAAATAGTGCATTACCATGGATTGTTTTTAAACGTGACCGAGAGAAGTTTGAACAGAAATTTCCGGAGTGGAAAATCGCAACGATAAAACCCATGATGCCTTTTCGTTATATTGTTTCCGGCGGCGTTTCATATCGTAGTTTTGCCCCCTATTGGAGTTACCGGGCATGGAAAGCCCTGGAAGAAACACTTACACCATATATGCAAAAAATCGCAATGTTTGCGCAGATACTCTTAATTAAAACACGCTAATTCCTGAGGATCATACCATATGGCTATGCATTTTTTTTCTGATATTAAAAGGAAGGCATATTTTTTAAAATATAACGTTATGCCTTTTCGTCTCTCGATGGTTGCGTATCACGCAAAGGAGAGGATGCTTTCTTCGCTTAAGATACGAAGCGGTTTCCGGATTATTGATTTAGCCCTGACGTATGATTGTAATTTAGCGTGCCAGCATTGCTCAGCAATGGTACTTAAAGACCGTAGCCGGCTTGCATTGTCTCTCGATAATTACAAAGATATAGCCAATCAAGCGCGCGCGTTGCATCTTTTGTCCTGGAATATAACAGGCGGTGAACCGTTGCTTGTGCCCTGGCTTGAGGACCTTATTCCGATTCTCGAGCCGCGCACTCACTACATATCCATACAGACCAACTGCATGTTGCTTGATACGAAAAAAGCTGATACGTTAGCTCGTCTTGGAGTCAATTGCATAACTACAAGCTTGGATAGTGTCCATCCTTTAGAGCATGATCGTTTCAGGGGTTCAGATAATTCGTACAAAAAAGTTTTAGAAGGAGCTAGGATAGCCAGGCGTGCCGGAATGCAGGTTTTAATCGGAGGAACGGTTACCCACGAGAATATTAAATCCGCTGACCTGTGTACTTTAATTGAAAAAGTCAATGCAGCGGGAGCAATCTTCTTGTTCAATCTCGCGGTTCCTTGTGGCAACTGGCTGGGCAATACCCGCGTTGTTTTAACCCGCACAGACCGTGCGTATTTAGAGCAGTTAATGTGTAGATACCCCAAAAGCACGACAGATCACGAGGCAGGACGTAATGCTATCGGATGTCCCGCGGGTATGGAAAAGGTTTATATCACAGCCTACGGTGATGTTATCCCTTGCCCCTTTATTCATATATCCTTCGGTAATGTTCTTAAAGAGCCTCTGTATGCTATCATTACGAGAATGCGTAAGGTTGAACAATTCAAAAACTATCAAAACATTTGCGTTGCCGCCGAAGACTACGATCTCCACCGACAGGTGTTCACAAAAATAAACTCTTTTAAAAAACCTTATCCGGTTTCCTATCTCGATATATATGGGGCTCTTGATGAACAAGCATAATGTATCGTGCGTGGAGTGTGAAGAAGTTCCTTGTGGTCTGTGCGGTAGTGTCGTACACGCGGCGATAGCGCAGGGCTATGACTATGAATATCAAACGACCACACAACAATTTACTTTTGTTCAGTGTGCCCAATGCGGGCATATTTTTTTAAGCCCGCGGCCGAAGATGGCGTATGCACATATAATTTATCCATCCAACTACTATACTCTGGAAGGAAGACATTCGGCCCAATCGTCGAAAATTATTTCTTTTTTTAAAAAGAAAATTATCGAGAATAGACTGTCGTTCTTTAAAGATTTTTTTACAAAGCCCGTACGTGTACTTGAAATAGGCTGTGGTGATTGTTCGCTTCTTTTGTCGTTAAAACACAAATTTCCACACATCGCCTGTACCGGCGTTGATCTTGCTTTTACCGAAACTATACGTGCTGCCTGCACTCACGCAGATATAGCGCTTCGTCAAGGACCTATTGAAGATATTACCCTCGGTGACAGCAGCTATGACCTTGTAATCTTAAATCAGCTCATCGAACACCTTTGGCACCCCGCGCAGGTTATTGCCAAGATTTCGCGCAGTATTGCTCCCGGTGGAATGCTGAGCATTGAAACGGTAAATGTATGCGGCTATGACCGGAAATTCTTTTCGAAATCTTTTTGGGGAGGGTATTATTTTCCCCGTCATATGAATTTGTTTAGCTTTGAGAGCCTCGGTGCATTGCTTAAACGTAATAATTTTAAAATCGTCAAACGCTATAGTCTGCTGGCGCCAATTATTTGGACGTTTAGTTTTCACGCTTTGGTTTGTCATACGCCGGGAAAAATGCGAACGGCTTTAGGGAAATTTTTTGCCGACCGTAACCCTTTTTGCTTGGCATTGTTTGCTATGGTTGATTGCATTGCTTTGATATTACGATGTACAACGTCTAACCAAAAAATAATTGCTCGAAAGGTGCTTGAAGAATGAAGACAATGACCCATGCCGGAATTAAATTCCGATGCATGAAACCAGCTCCGTATTTGGATAATTATGATTGCGACCGCTTAACGCGCGCAATGCAATGGCCCTTGTTCGGTTCCTTCTATCGTCACCGATTTGAAATGGTCTTGCGTTTCCTTGCGCCGCCGGTAACAAAAGTGCTTGAAATCGGTTATGGAGCAGGATTTTTGGCGTATGCGTTGGCTCCGTACGTTGGAGCCTATGTCGGCATAGACCTCCATGGGCATGCCGCCAGAGTGGCCGACGCCTTTAAGAAACAAGGGATTACCAATGTTGCCTTTAGGACTGCGGATGCTCGCGATTTAACTATGTTGCCCACTGGCGCATTTGATGTGGTTGTCTCTGTAAGCTGCCTTGAACACATTGCAGAGCATGCGCAAGTGCAGCAGCAGATATCCCGCATGTTAAGCCCGGGTGGTTACGCGGTCTATGGTATGCCCGTTAAAAATACACTGACCAGAATGTTGTTCAAGGGGCTTGGTTATAATGACGCTCGCATCCACCCAACGACTCATGTCAGCGTGGTTGAGTCAGCAAAAAATGAAGGCTTGATTTTGGACATTGAATCATTTTTCCCGGCATGGGCGCAAAGCTTTTTTCCGTTATACTGGGCTGGACGTTTCAGTAAACGAAAAACACAATAGAATTGATATGGTCGATAGAGGAAGAACGGAACGCGAAAAAGTCCACAGCACTATGCTTGCACGATCCGATGTAGACAAAGTGTGGGGCTGGACAACTACAGCGGGAAAGCTTCGCGCGCGCCGCCGAGCCGACATGATTATTTCCGGTGCGGGCCTGCACAGAGGAGTAAACGTTCTTGAGATAGGATGCGGAACGGGGATATTTACCGAGATGTTTGCGCGCACCGGTTCACGCATAACTGCCGTGGATATCTCTGGTGAGTTGCTTAAAAAAGCCAAGGCCCGTTTAAACCTATATGACCGAGTAACTTTTTTAGAAGGGCCTTTTGAGACATCTGATATAGAAGGTGCCTTTGATTGCGTAGTGGGTTCATCCGTTTTGCATCATTTGGATGTGGACGCGGCGCTGGCTAAAATATACGCGTTACTTAAACCAGGCGGTACTGTAGCCTTTACGGAACCGAATATGCTTAACCCTCAGGTTTTTCTGGAACGCAAATTAAAGTTCTTACATAAATTATTTTCATACGTTTCAAAGGATGAAACTGCATTTTTCCGTTTTAAGTTTTGTAAGGCGCTTAAAGCCGCGGGATTTACTGGTATAACGATTCTTCCCTTTGACTGGCTGCATCCTCGTACGCCAAGGTTTTTAGTTAAAACCCTGTTGTCTTTGGGAAACTGTTTAGAAAAAATCCCCTTAGTAAAAGAACTGTCTGGTTCTCTTTATATATGCGCCCGGCGGCCAGCATAGCCGGAATATACGCTTGAACATAAAAGCGTAATCTTTTATGGACAATGAAAATGAATAATCCTTTTCAATACTCGTTGACTACACGCCCCAAAGAAAAAGCGATTAACGCGTTGCTTAGCCCCGAAAAAAGCGAAAAAATATTGGATCTTGGTTGCGGCTTAGGTTATTATTCGGCTAAGATAACCGCAAAGGGAAGCGTTTGTTATGGAGTAGATATCGATTATAATTCGTTAGCGCTCGCAAAGCATAATACGTCCGCTTTTTTCATTCAAGCTACCTCTGAAAGTATTCCGATTGCGGATAATAGCGTAGATAAAGTTTTGTTCACCGACGTAATCGAACATCTTAAAGACGACGGCGCAGCTTTAAAGGAAATAGCAAGGGTCCTGAAAGATAAAGGAGTGGTGGTGATCACGACCGCATCAAAAGAAGGTTTCTTTTGCGGAACACGGTTAAACATGTTGTTTCACGATAAAGTCGGTAGCCCAGAATATCATTATCGCGTGGGATACAGCACAGAAGAGTTGGTGTGCCGTATGCAGCGTTACGGCATTCGCGTTCAGGAAGTTAAATATTGTTCCGTATTTTTTGGTGAGATATTTATCGAATTACTGAAGCTATTTTATTCTTTTATAAAGAAGGATTTTAATACCCAGGCCGATACGATTAAAGTGAATGGCTCTTTGTTGTTTACCGTTTACAAAAAAGTTTTTTTTCCTTTTTTGCTTTTTATCTCTGAAAAAGAAACTGAACTATTTTCAGAAAGGTATAAAGGACATATTGTGATCGTTAAGGGAATATTGGATAAGTAACTGCTATGAAAAAATGTAATATATGCCATAATGAGGCTGTTAAGCGATTATATACTCTACCGGTTTTTAGTGTGGTGCGCTGCGATAAGTGTGACAGTGTGTATCTTGACGAAGCCATAGAGGAAGAAGAGCTTAAAAAGCTTTACGATGTCGAAGATTATCATAAGAAATATTTTTCATTTTATGATGCGTGTATACCAGAGAAGATACTGGGCGATTATCTCGATGATTTTAAGGCAGTTGAAGATAACTATTTTAAACAAGGAGCTATTCTCGATTTCGGCTGCGCCGATGGGACCTTTTTAAGCAAGCTTAGCAGTAATTGGTCAAAATCAGGGATTGATATTTCTAAAAAAGCGATCGATAAAGGATTGAAGCAATGGAACTACGATTTTTATTGCGGAGATATAGGTACGTTGGATATACCGGAAAACAAATTTGATGTAGTAACCATGTGGATGGTGATTGAACACTTGCAGCGCCCCGAAGAAGTGATTTCAAAATTGAAGATGACCATGAAAAAGAAGGGTTTGCTTGTGATCCGCACTCCCAACAGGGATAGTCTCTTGACAAGATTAGCTGTTTTTTTCTATAGAGTAAGCTTTGGCAAGGTTCATGCACCGCTTGATTTATTTTATAACAAGCTGCACCTTTTTTATTTTAATCTTAAATCCCTTACGTATCTCCTTGAAGATAATGGTTTTCTGGTAGTGAGAACCGCACAGGATGAGCGTTATGTAACCAAGCATGCGTTACATTTGTTTTCCTGGCCTAAGCGAACCGCACTTGCAATAATAGCGTCATTAAGCAAACCGTTACGAATGCAAGACAGTATCACGGTATACGCGATGAAAGCATAGTTATGAAAACAAAAGATATTTATAAAAACTTCATTTTGTTAAATACCCCTCGTATTTTATCGTTGCAGGATAGAAATATTCATTCTTCCACCTACGGTTGTTTCGATAAAATATACTGGCATTACAAAACTATTGCTGATTTTCCCTCAGCCACATACCAACAGCCGGTATGGGGCTTGGCGTTGTTGTACGAGAATGATTTTCAGGGGAATATTTATTATAAGCAGCAGAACCTTCTGCAATGGATCGAGGCAGCCCTGCTGTATTGGAGCGCAATTCAACATAAGGATGGGTCTTTCGACGAATGGTTTTTGAATGAACGTAGTTTTTGCGCTACTGCTTTCACTACATTAGCGGTTACGGAAACATTTTTGCTTCTTATTGAGAACTTACAAGAAGAAACTAAATCAAACATGCGGGAAGCAATCATCCAGGCGGGGGATTGGCTCTTGACGCACAATAACGCGGCAGTCGCAAACCAGATGCTGGCGGCAATGCATTCGCTTTATAATATATGGTTGATCACCCGGCAGGAAAAATACAACAAAGGGTGGAAAGAAAAAAAAGAAACAGTCTTAAAAAGCCAAGACGACGAAGGCTGGTTCCCTGAGTATGGAGGTGCTGATCTCGGTTACTCTTCTATGCATTTGGAAATATTAGCCGGTTTCTATAAGAGGACGAACGAACAGGATATTCTTTGCGCAGCGAAAAAGTTGATTAATTTTATTGAACCTTTTATCTGTCCGGACGGTTCAGTTGGTGCGGAATGCGGCAGCAGAAACACTCAACATTTTTTCCCTTACGGTCTTGAAGTGTTTTCATCGTGCATCCCCGAAGCGAAACGCATTCTTGAAAAGGTTATCCCGGCAATGGAGAATGATCCCTGCGTAAGCCCCCAGAGGATAGATGATAAATATTTATCGTATTTTTATATAAACTCGTTCATTAAGAGTTTTCTGCATAATAACGCAAGCGCTGAACTTCTTGCAAAAGCTTCCCGGCTGCAGGAAATATATATATGTAAGAATGCGAAATTATTGTCGGTAACTCGTTCTGATCTGTTTTGCATTGTGAGCGGCTTTTGGAACGGGGCGATAAAAATTTACTACCAGGGGAAAATAGTTTATGTAAACTTAGGGTATGCCGGAAAAATCAATAATAGATACGTATCGAGCTTTACTCTTTCGGAAAGCTCCACCATAGAAAAGAAAACAGGAGAGGGTATTGCGGTTTGTACGAGCGGTAAATTTGTGTACGTCAATAATATGGAAAATACCCGAAAATGCATTTTTTTGTTTAAAATCGCAAATGCTACAATTTTTTATTTTAGACCGGTGGCGGCGATTTTTAACCGGTGGCTTAAAAAGAGAAAAATTTATTCCCGCCAAAAGGCAGGTTTGACACTTACGAGAGCTATTCATATCGAAAAAAACGCGATACGTATACACGATATTATCACAAAAAATAACACTGAGACGTTCAATAGCCTGATATTTGAGTTAAACACCGCAAGCGCGTATTCTCCGTCAGGGCAAATTTTTTCTAAAGCGGATTTGCTGACTCACGATGCCACGACAGGCAAAAGCATTGAATCTTTATTGAATAGTAATGGACGGGTAGAGGTGTCCACGGACCTTACGTTTGATCGTACTATGTCAGTTCGCTTTGAAGCGAAATAAGCCCGCGATAATTTGCACAGGAGGTTTTTTGCAATGAAAATAATGATTTTGATTCCACCAAGTAAAGTCACCAAGAATGTTGTTCGCGATTTGATTTATGGATGTTGGTGCAAAGGAAAACGCATCGCAGGTATTCAGTTTCCTCCTGTTTCGCAATTACCGGTTGCTATGGTAATAAAAGAGAAAGGCCATGATGTTGTACTGCATGACGCAGCCATTATGGGCCAAACAATAGAAAACATAAAAGATGAGGTTGCTCGCGGCTATGATGTGGTGATTACGTTGACTTCCACGATGACCATAAACGAAGACAGCGAAATATTCAAGGAACTTAAAAAAGTAAACAATAACTTAAAAGTGGTAGTGTACGGGGCACATCCTACTTTTATGCCTTTGCAAACGTTAAGCAGAGAAAGCATCGATATTGCAGTGCAAAGAGAACCTGAGCTTGTTATCCGGGATATAATCGAGGCTTTTGGGCGTGGCGGCGAATCTTGGAAAAAAGTAAAGGGTATCGCATATTGTGAGAACGGACAGGTAAAAATCAACGAACCGTACCCTTTTATTGAGAATCTTGATATATTACCAGTTTCCGACAGGGCAATGCTTCCTCAAAATGTACATTATTTTAATCCCATTGTAAAACGAATGCCTTTCACTACCATGTTTACTTCCCGCGGTTGTCCCGGCAGGTGCGTTTATTGTTCTTCTCCCCCGTTTTATGGAAGAGTTTTCAGGTTTCAATCCGCGCAAAGAGTGGTAAAGGAGATGGAGGATATACAACGATTGGGTTACCGGGAGATATTTTTCCGCGATGAAATATTTACTGCTTCTAAGCAGAGAGTAGTAGAGATATGCCGGAAAATTCTAGAAAAGAAATTGGATTTAACCTGGATTTGCAGCGCGCGTGTAGGCACCGTTGACCTGGAAACTATGCAGTTAATGAAAAAAGCAGGATGTCACATGATTCGATTCGGAGTAGAGTCGGGAGCGCAGGAAATTTTAAATAACATTAAAAAAGATATCACTCCGGAACAGGTACGACAAACATTTCAGTGGATACACAAAGTAGGCCTCGATACCCATGCGCATTTAATGATCGGTACCCCGGGAGAGACTAAGGATACCATTCGTAGGACCCTTCAGTTTGTCAAAGAGATATCACCTACCATTATTACGTTTGGAATTTGTACGCCCTACCCGGGCACAGAGTTGTTTCAGGGCGTAGTAAAAAAACATCCGGAAATCGGCGATGGAAGCGAGTGCGACCTGAAGCGATTGCATACAAATTCATTCTATAATGAGTTGTTTACGGAATTGACTAACGAAGAACTTTCTCGGAGCATTCGCGCCTTGTATAAAAGTTTTTATTTAAGACCCAGCTACATTTTTAATTGGCTTAAGAGTATTAAGTCGTTTGGGGAATTAAAAAGAGTTATTTTGGCCGGCACGCAAGTTTTTGATTTTATAGCGCGCGGCGATTGATAATTGTACGACGTCATACGCACTTTGCGGCTTAAAATATTTTATAAATTAAGATACTATTCTCTATAATCTATACAGGCTTTACGCCCTGTGGATTTATAAGGGATGGCGCCATGGATGGAAAGTATCCGGCCAAAAGAATGTAATTATGCGTCATAAAAGCAGATTGGTGAATCTAAAGAAAAATATACGCGATACCGATGCACACGGTAGGAAGATATACTTTATTTTTTTATTTTTACTTTTACTCTTTTCTTATAGAGATCTTTTCATGGTGCCGCATCTTTCTATCAGCGACGACATGATTTATGATATTATCCCGCACGTTAAATTCTTTGCGGACAATTTCGCTAAAGGAATAATTCCATTATGGAATCCTTATTGTGAGAGCGGCGTCCCTGCGTTAACGCAGCCTTTCGTCGGGCCTTTTTACCCCCTCTTCTTTATTTACTATCTCATACCTGCCCAGTGGTTTTCAAATCTACAGGTTTTTATACATTTATGTTTGGCGGCAGCCTTTCTTTTCCTCTTTGCCGAGAAGATAGGCTTAAAACCATTGTATGCGTTTACGACGTCCTGCGTTTTTGTCTTTTCCAGCATCCCCTTAAAGATAATCGCGGGAGGGTATGTGACATTCGGGGTGGCTGTTTTTTTGTTACCGATGGTACTCTATTTTTTTGAACGTTTGCTCCAGGAAGGAACCAATAATTTTTTATTTGTATGGCTTAGCGGCATTGCGGTTGGTTTGTTATTTTTAGGAAGCCATACGGTTGGCGTGTACCTTTGTCTTTTGTCCGCGGTAGTTTACGTTTTTTTACGAATAGTTTTTTTAGAAAATAACGCATTAAAGGTAAAATTATTTTTCCTGATTATTTTAGCCTTTTTTATCAGCATTTGTTTTTCCGCAATTCACCTCTTTCCTTATATACGGAATGTGCTTGCCAGCGGCTGGGGGCAGAGAAACATAATTGTTTCCTTAAAGGCCATCGATATCCCTTTGTATATTTTCCCTTCCAGTTATGAAATCATACGAAATCATATTTTAGCTAATAACTATTTCGGAACTACTTCAGCGGTATTGATTATAGTCTTCTTGCATATCGTCAGATTTCCACTCAACAAATATTTTAAAGTTTTTTCTATTTTTGGAGTATTTTTTTTACTCCTGGCTCTGGGTAAATACGGTTTTATCGCTGAGCCGATGAGGCTTCTCTTACCTTTCTTTGGGGTCATTTCGCATCTTGAGATAACAGAGATCCCTTTTATCCTTGCGGCGAGTATTATCCTGGGGATGAGTTTGCAAACAATAGGATCTCTTTTAGAAGAGAAGAGAGCCGATACGGTTATCCGCGCTTCAAGAAACACAACATATCTCACTGTTTTACTTGTATGCGTTGTTTTCTGGGTGTATGCGTATGCCTTAAGGGGTAAACCAGAGTATATTCTTTTATTTAAAACAGATATCGTAAGGGCATTGTTGTTTTCGTTGGTTCCACTTGCGATTTTAGTTTTTCTTTCCAAAATAATTTCCAAGCGGGCAATTATGTTCCTGCTTATCTTTTTCTGCGTCGGCGATTTACTTTACTATCAATTTTCTGCGTTTCGTTCTGCAACGATAATCGTGAATTCGAAAAGGAATAACGGGAAATTTAACTACTATGAACCCGGAGAAATAAGTAGCTTTTTGAACTCGCAGCCAGAACAATATTATCGTATATTCAGGGATAGGTGGCCGCGCTACCAGGAAAATAGGACAACCGCGCTTAAGATTTTTGAAGTTAAAGGCATGTACGATACCCCTGTTAATGAATATTTTGAATATGTTTCATATATGAATTTTCCAGACAGAGGTGGCCGCGAAACATTTTGCAGGCAGATTTTCAAACATGCAGAATCTCCTTTGGCTGATCTTTTGAACATTAAGTATGCCTTTTACGATAAGGCGAACGAGCCTCCTTCTGAAAAATTTGTATTTCTAAAAGAGCTCGACTCTGGAGTAAGGGTATACGAAAATACACGCTACATACCTCGTGTTTTTTTTGTGAAGGAGATTGAAGTCAGCGCTTCAAGCAAGGATACGTTACAGCGCCTAAGCAAGAATAATTTTAAGGTAAGAGATGTTGCTATTGTCGAAAACACCGGGGTTTTTAAGGGAAAGAGCAGGGAGGCCTTCTCGGGCGATCCTGACTCCGGGGAGCAAAATAAGGCTGAAATAGTAGAATATAGTCCTAACAAAATACGCGTATCCGCGACGGTTTACCATCGCGCGTTTTTGGTATTGAGTGAGATATATTTTCCCGGCTGGAAGGCATATGTCGACGGTAAAAAAGAAACTATTTATAGGACTGATTATATTTTACGGGGCTTGTTGCTGGAGAAAGGAAAGCATTCGATTGTGTTAGCGTATCAGCCGTGGGAGTTTTATCTGGGAATTTCTTTGACCTTTACTACGCTTTTTCTGTTTTTAGGATATTTAATAAAAAGGATTGTGCAGAGAGCATGAAGAGAAAAACTTTATTGTTATTATTGATTCTTGCGTTTGCATTTTTTCTTCGGCTTTTCTTTTTTGTGGGGTGTATCGGCTCCGACGACATTGTGCATAGTTATTCGGCTTATAAAATAATGCTCGGTGATTGGAGTTTTCGGGAGGGAATAGGTAATCCTATAGCAGCCTTAAGATTGGGGATGACCCTGCCCGTGGCACTATTGTTTACTCTTTTTGGAATAAGCGAAGTTACCTCTGTTTTATTTCCGTTACTATGCTCTCTATCAGGAATCTTACTTATTTTCTATTTCGGAAAAATACTGATAAACGAAAAAGTCGGCTTCATCGCCGCCTTCCTGCTGGCGCTGGAGCCAAACAATATAATTAATGCTACCGTGCTCTTACCGGATTTGCCGTTAAGTTTTTTCCAGGCTGTTACCGTTTTTCTGTTCTTAAGGGCCGATACATCGCCTAAGGATAAAAAAACTCCTTTTATGTTTTTCATTTCTGGGTTAGGTATTGGTTATTGCTGGCTCGTGAAAGAGACGGGGTTACAAATTGGCATATTACTGGCACTCTATGTTTTTTATAAAATTTATACGCGAAGTTTTAAGAAAGAATATTGGATGATTTTGCTGGGATTGTCTACCATAATAATAACAGAATCTTTTTTATTTTATACTGTTTCTGGTACACCCTTTTTCCGGCCGGCATCTATTATGAATTCGTTAAACAAGTATGCCGCGCGAGCGCAAACTATCTATGTACATGTTGATTTTCTCGATAAAATAGCGGTTACTCTTAAAAAAGTAATATCAGAAAATAGTACTTTTTTATTCTCCGTCATCTTGTTTTCGGTTTCTTCAATTTACCTTTTAATTAAGAAAAAGAAAAATTGTTATTTCCTGATACTATGGAGTTTTTTGATTGTCATGGTTTTAATAGGGTCATTTACCAAGACGTATTCTTATCAGCCACGCCGTCTTTTGGTATTAGATTTCCCTGTAATATTAATTATTTCTATCTTTTTAGCAGAATTAAGAATCTTAAAAAATAAATTTATAATTTATGGGTTAATGATATCCCTAACTATAGGAATGCTTTTTGGCATGTTGAAAGCACCCGGAAAATTACGATACAGCAGAGATACTTTGCATGTTACCAGAGAAATAAAAAAATTCATCGACACCGTTAAGGATAAAGACGTTTATGTGGACGGGCGAACAGCAAAAAATATATATTTTTTGAATAAGTTTATCTGGAAAAATAATCTAAAGATTTATCCCTCCGGAGGTTACCTGCGTCCTGAGCAGGCAAGTGTAGACTTGGAGAAGATCGAGAACGGCTATGTAGCTTTAGATTTAAGGATCATAAACTGGTTGGCGCGCGGTCAGGCTTTCGAAGATAGCACTGGAGCAATGTTCCCCGAAGAAGTTTATAATCCACCCCGTAACTGGCAATTGGTGGAAAGTATTGAGCATCCGCACGGTAGCGGGGATGCTTTGATTTACTATGTTGGTAATTCGACAGACATTTTCTTTGAGAGAGAGGATATTCCCTTGCCATTTTCCGATTCAGATGGTGATAAGAACGCTATTTCCGATAGTTACTCTGTCTTTTCTTATCAAAAAGATGCGCAGTTTTCTTATAGCGTAACCCCCGAAGAGGATGATAGCCTCCGAACTATTTCCATAGAAGATGTTTCCGGTGACGAGGTATGGTTTATCCTTGGCAAAGGGAAGTTTTCGTACGCGCCGAGCCATTATAATATAAAAGACTATACTATTGAGCCCAATACCTTATACCAGATAGAAGCAGATTTAAGATCCACCCCGGGCATTAAATCCTTAGAGATGTACTTTTTTCAGTATGGTTCCGATGGAAAGAAGAATAATGCAAGCTACCGATATATTGATTCTACCTTTAAGTTTAAGAAGTTTGGTTTGAGGATCAAAACGAATTCAGCTTCGCGCGAGTATAGGATTGGATTTAAAATAAGAGGCAAGGGGGGCGTGTTTCTTAGACAAATTAAAATATATAAAATAAACGCTCACGATGTGCGATCGTAAGTTTTAAGAAGAGTGATAAACTCCAAAGCTAATTGCTTAATTTTGAAAACAACAACGTGCTCTAAAAAGCATTTTACGAAAGGCTATTGATACGCCATCTATTTTATGAAAAGCTTCCTTAAGCGCGTTATTTTTTTATCACGCAACAAAAGTAGGTATAAAAAAAATTTCTTAGGAGAGATGGAAATCCTCGAAAAGAATGGATATGCTGTAACGCTGAAAGAATATGGATCTTTCTTCGAGCTATGTCATCAAATTTTTGCTATAGACCATTGTTATTATCATGCCCATGATTTTTTAGCAATGGCGTTAGGTACGGTGCTGAGAATTTTTAGGAAATACATTTTTATTAAAGATTATCATCAACTTTTATTGCCGCCCATAATAAGCAATACTGCTGACAGAAAGATAAATTTCTATGAGCAGCCGGAGACATGGGGAGTTTCTTTGGCTGAGCGCGATGAAAATAGATTTGAAAAAATAGTTGAGCTGGTACCAGAAGGGGTTAAGAACATTTTGGATATTGGTTGTGGGACGGGAGAGTTGGTTTTACGCTTACAGAGAAAGATGAAATCTCGCACGCACATCGTCGAGGTGGATAGAAGCGCTACGGCTTTAAGTAAATGCAACGCAGATGTCGGGAAAATATCAGCAGATATAAACGCGTTGCCTTTTAAAGACAAGACATTTGACTTGGTGATTTGCGCGGAAGTGCTTGAGCACTTATCTACCACAGCAATGAGAGACGCCATTAATAAGATAAAAAAAATAAGCAGTAAATACGTAATTATCGGAGTGCCAAATAACGAGAATTTGGCATTTAGCATGTATAAATGTTATGAATGCGGCAATAAATTTCATATAAATCTGCATAAACGTTCTTTCAAGCTGGGAAAAATGAAAAAGCTGTTCTTTCCGGAATTAAATTTAAAAAAATATGTTTTTGGCGGAGCAGAAAGAGTATACTATAATAATATTTTGCTTTGGGTTAAACAGAATATAGCCGGAGTCTGGCTGCGTAAAATAAATACTTTATGTCCTTTCTGCGGAGCTCAACAGAAGTTCCAAGGGTTAAAGGAAAGGAACGCTATTTCATGGCGTTGCGATACATGGAATAAGAGAATAAGACAAAGGACCGGAAGCCAGCAAAGTCATATTATGGCATTGTATGCTAAGGATTGACATGGAAAAAGAAAAAAGAGTGTGCATGTTCGTAAGGAACCACTTTACCAATGATGCCCGGGTAACACGGGAAGCAAAATCCCTCATTGAAGCGGGTCATGCGGTCTGGGTCATTGCGGTCTACAATGAAAATGATCCTTTGCTTTTAAAAGAAGAAATTAAAGAAGGTATCCATGTGTTTAGGGTAAGCAGGTACGGTATCTGGTATGTGGTGCGACAATACATAAAGGCATTGCGAAGAAAGTTCTCACTTAAGATCATGGAGGGTAAGGAGTTCGCATACAAAAAAAACCCATGGCTTTTGCTGATAGCTATTCCTTATCGGCTGTTTCGATTTTTATACCGCATGGTAAGGTTTTTAGTAAGAGCCCTGCGCTTTTTAATCAATCGCCTCAAGAACCAGTATATCAGGTTATTCTCCGGTTATGCCATCGTTACTTTAAAGTTTATCGAACAAGGTTTACGCATTAAAGCCCAGGTTTATCATTCCCACGATTTAGATACGCTGCTTGCCGGCTATGTGTGCAGCCGCTTTCATCGCGCAAAACTAGTTTATGATTCTCATGAAATAGCGACCGACAGAGAGAATTTAAAGGCCAAACCTTTCTGGAGGCTTTTAGAAAGGTTGCTTATTAAAAAAGCGGACAGAGTGATCTTTACTACCTATACTCGCGCAAAATTCACGGCAGATAAATACCGGATGCCGCTTCCCTATGTGGTGAGCAGCTTTACGGATATCCCCCAGGAAATAAGACCAATAGATTTAAAAGGCTTATTGCAGATAGATCATAAATATAAGATCGCGTTATATCAAGGCGGTATTCAATCCGGCCGCGGTCTTGAACAGCTTATCGAAGCAGTGCCTTTTTTACGGAGTGATGTCATGGTAGTCTTGGTAGGAAGCGGAAAAATCAAACCCTTGTTAGAAGAAAAAGTGAAGCTTTTAGGGTTAATGCAACGCGTGAGATTCATGGGTCTGGTCCCTTTGCGTGACTTATTAAGCTATACAATGTGTGCGGACGTGGGTTTGCAGATATTACATAATACCTGCTTTAATCACTTTTCTACCGATTCGAACAAACTCTTTGAGTATCTGGCGGCAGGGGTACCTGTCGTTGCCAGTGATTTCCCGGAAATCAGAAAGGTCGTTCAAGAATTTGATGCAGGCGTACTTATAGACCCGCATGTACCGGAAAACATTGCCCGGGGAATCAATACAATCATTTCAAATGAAGCCCGGCGTAAGCAAATGTCGGCAAACGCAAAGAAAGCGTCATTAAAATATAATTGGGAGAATGAAAAAAGTAAGCTCGTTACGATGTATAAAAGCCTTAACGCATGAATAGCGAAAATTTCTCAAAACAATTTTGGGCGCGCCGGAAACTGATAAAGTTCTTGGTCTACAGTGATTTTAAATCAACTTATAAGACCAAAATATTTGGTTTTATCTGGTCGGTCCTCGATCCATTATTGATGATGGGCGTATATTTTCTTTTAGTAAGCGTTATTTTTAAAAGAGGAGGTCCTTATTTCCCGGTGTTGCTTTTCTGCGCACTTTTATTCTGGAAATGCTTCACGTCATCCTTAAGTGACGCGGTTACTTCCATATCGGCCCGTGCCCAGTTGATAAAATCAATAAATTTTCCTAAAGCAGTGTTGCCTTTTTCAAAAGTGTTGCTTAATTTTTTAGAGTTGGGCTTTGGGCTTCTGGTGATAATACCCTTTTTATTTTTGTTTAGAGTGAATATTACTTTAAATATTTTCTGGTTACCCTACCTGCTTTTAGTGCAGTTTTTATTTACGCTGGGACTGGCTTTGTCTTTTTCTTTAACCGGAGTATATTTTAAAGATTTTCAGAATATCCTGCAGTATTGCTTACGTGTCTGGTTTTATTTATCGCCCGTACTTTATACGGCCGGCGAACGGCTTCCGGTTCGTCTCCAGGGACTCTATATGCTGAACCCTTTTTCTTCCCTGTTGGAATCATACAAAAATATATTTGTCTGGGGCAAAGGAGTCAGTCCTTTTATTATCTGGACAACGCTTGTTTCCATTATTACGTTAGTCTTTGGAATAAAAATATTTCGTCATTGCGAGGTAAAAATAGCGAAAGATGTATAATGCCGATTGTATTATTGCGGACAACATAGGTATTTCGTTTAGACTGAAACACGAAAAGCGAAATACCATCAAGAAAGCCATCAGGACAGCCCTTCTCAATGGTGCCAATAAAGAAAAATTCTGGGCTTTGCGACATGTCAGCTTCTCGATAAAAAAAGGCGAGATAGTAGGAATTATCGGCAGAAACGGTTCAGGAAAAAGTACCCTGTTGCGTATCATTGCCGGAATCTATGTACCCGATGAAGGAACAGTCGAAGTGAAAGAAAAAGTTTCTACGCTTCTTTCTCTTACCGCAGGATTTCAGCCCGAACTATCCGGATACGATAACGTCTATTTAAGCGGTTTTTTGTTAGGAATGCAAAAAGAACACATAGACGGTATTATGGAAAAAATCGTAGCGTTTTCCGAGCTCGGTAGTTTTTTAGACGTACCCGTAAAAAAATATTCGTCAGGGATGCTCGCGCGTTTAGGATTTTCCATTGCTATCAATATAGAACAGGATATTCTGCTTATCGATGAAGCGTTAGCCGTCGGCGATAACCTTTTCCGCAAAAAGTGCGAAGAAAGCATGGAAATGCTGAAAAAAGAAGGCAAAACCATCATTGTGGTGTCGCATTCGGTAGAAACAATCAAGAATTTTTGCAATAAAGCAATCTGGCTCGATAAAGGTCGGATACAGCACCAGGGAGACGCCGGGTCAGTTATCGAAAAGTATTTTTACTTTTTAAAAAAAATCTAATATGAAAAAAGTCCTTACTGTTTTAGGAGCAAGGCCCCATTTTATAAAATCGCAGCCCTTAAGTTCTTTGCTTAAGAAACACAAATATATTAAAGAAGTAATCGTACATACCGGCCAACACTACGATTTCCGCATGTATAAATTTTTTTTGAAAGAATTGCACCTGCCCAAACCCGATTACTTTTTAGGCATTAAACCCGGCGATAATATGCTGCAGGTTTCTCAGGTATTAGGAAAATTAAACGACATAATCAACTACGAAAAACCCGATTTGACCTTGGTCTACGGCGATGTCAACTCTACGTTAGGCGCAGCCCTGGCCGCGAAAGATAAAAAAATCCCTTTAGGCCACATAGAGGCGGGTTTACGAAGTTTACGCCGGGACATGGCAGAAGAGCTTAACCGGGTGATTACCGACAGGATTTCAGATTTATTGTTTGCTCCTACTACCGAAGCTGTCGATAACTTAAAAAAAGAGAAGATAACCGAGGGTGTGCATCTGACGGGAGACGTTCTCTACGATATGATGGTTAATTTTAAGGAGCATATCGAGGAAGCATTCAAAGAAATAAAGGATATTTTACATATTGATAAGAACGACTATTATTTTTTTACACTTCACCGCGCCCAGACCGTGGATAACCCTTTAACGCTGAAACTTGTTTTAGAGACCGTAAGCAAATTAAATCATAAGACCGTTTTTCCGATCCATCCTCGTACGCAGCGCCGCATCAGAGAGTTTAAATTAGAGAAATTGTTGAAAAATATTCATTGCATAGAGCCGCAACCGTACAAGAGCACCCTTGCGTTGATAAAAAATTCAAAAGCGGTACTTACTGACTCCGGCGGCGTACAACGGGAAGCGTATATGCTTAAAATCCCATGCGTAACCCTGCGTAACGAGACCGAATGGAATCAAACGCTGGAATACGGCTGGAATCGTTTGATTGCTATTGACGATGCTTTCCGGAAGAAGCTCCCTGAAATTTTGAAAAACATTTCTTTGCCCAATCACTACCGCTACATCTTTGGCGACGGAAAAGCGTGCGTAAAAATACTTAAGATAATAGAAACTTTCTTATTAGGATAAAACTATGCGTCAAAATATTTTAGGGGTCCCCTTAGACGATTTTTCTTTGTCCGATATAGCCGATAAGATTGTGCGCGGCCACAAAGTTTTCCAGGTGTTCGTGAACGTCCATAAGGTCAATTTATTTCATGCCGACCCGCAGCTGCGAGATTTAGCTTCCGATGAACATTGCGTATTTTCGGCAGACGGCATATGGATTCTCTGGTCAGCACGTCGCAAAAGATTTTTTCCTAAACAACGCTTTGGAGGTCTTGATGTGATAGAGAAACTTTTTTCTCTGGCACAGGAACGTTCCTATACGATTTATCTTCTTGGGGCAAGGAAAGATGTCCTCGATAAGGCCGCGCAAAGCCTACAAACACGATTCCCCAAGGCTTGCATTGTCGGCAGCCGTGACGGTTTCTTTCTAAATGAGGAAGAAATCATGCGGGATATCAGGGACAAAAAGCCCAATGTGTTATTCATCGCATTGCCTTCTCCCAGAAAAGAATTATTCGGTTACAGGATCTTTAAGGATGTCGATTCGCTTAATTACGTTGCAGGGGTTGGCGGCGCATTTGATGTGTTAGCCGGCCAATCGCGGCGCGCTCCCGAGTGGATTCAAAAAATAGGCTTGGAATGGTTGCACCGTTGTTGTAGCGAGCCGCATCGTCTGTTTAAACAATATTTTCTTGACGGCTTGGGCCTTTTACGCATCATAAAAGAAAAAGGGATTTAAAAAATGCAGAATACCGTATCTTTTGTAAAAGACGATTGCGTTAAAGAAAAATGGGTAAAAAGATTCGATATCGCATGTGAATATAGTTTGTATGGTTTGATGTTTTTTATTCCTATATCGAGTGCCGTGATAGAGTCTCTCTTCGGCTTTGTTGCGTTAAGTTTTATTCTCAAAAAAATCCTTAAACCGGATTTTAATTTCCTTAAATCTCTGCCGAACCTTTTCCTCTTATTGTTTGTTATTTTCATGGGGTTTTCTTTTGTCAACAGTGGAGCCTATATAGGAAAAAGTTTTAAGGCATTATTTTTCAAGTGGCTTGAATACATTGCTATTTTTCTGATCATGCAGGATGTCCTGACTACAAAGGTGCGTCAGCGCAATGCTCTTGGCATCATGCTTTTTGTGGCTTTCCTTGTGGGAGTAGATGGGTTTACCCAAAAATTATGGAACGTTGAATTTTTTAGGCACAGGCCCATGGTGCGCGCAAGCAGCGGTTTATATTTCATAAGCGGTCCTTTCCAGCATTATAACGATTTTGCTGCCTATTTACTGGTTTTTTCTTTGATAACATTCGGGTTGTTGATGCCGGGCGCGCTCGCCAAAAAGACCAAAAGCTTTTTAATCTCGTTATTGGTGTTATTGGGTACCTGTTTGCTTTTGACGTCTTCTCGGGGAGCATGGCTTGGGTTCTTAAGTGGTTTAATTTTGATGTTCATACTTTCAAAACGATTTGTGACGTTGTGTGCAGTCATCGGTGCATTTTTGATGGTTCTATTGTTTTTGCCGGGCACAAAAGAGAGGATGCACTTTACCTTTGGCGCAGGAGGAGATGCCACACGATTTGCGATGTGGCAGGGCGCCATGGCGATGATTAAAGAAAATCCTTATTTGGGAAAAGGCTTAGGAACGTTCATGGATCATTTTCCTCGCTATAACTATACGGAAAACCCCTACGCCCGATATGCGCATAATTGCTTTTTGCAGATCTGGGCAGAAAGCGGCGGCTTTAGCCTTTTAAGTTTTCTTTTATTTATCGGCATGATCCTGCGGCGGGGCATACGGGTATTTAGAGAAAAACAGGATCACTTCTCATTGGGGATTATTTGTGCGATTTTCGGATTTTTAGCGCACAGCTTCGTTGATACTCAGCTTTATTCGCTGCAGCTGGCAATGCTTTTTTGGGTAATGCTGGGGTTTTTGACAGCCAGGGTTACGTTGTTGCGTTGATTTCTTAAATCCGGCAGTCCGTGTAAAGGGGTAAAAAGCAGGCAATGCTTTAAGCGTGTCGCTTATTTTGAAATCTTATTCGAATCAAACTTACAAAAGATTTTATTCCATCCTGGAAGGGTCTTACTTTGGAAGTTTTCTTTTTGTCATGCCAGCGTACAGGAACTTCTTTTATTTTTAAACCATGTTTAAAGACAAGGTAGATAAGCTCACTATCAAAGCTCCAGTCGCTACGCGTTAATTGCGAGAATAATAGTGTTGCCGCCTCTTTCTTGTAGAGTTTAAATCCGCAATTATAATCATTAACCGTTACCCCTAAGATTAATTTCGAAAGCACGATGTAAACGTTACCAAGAATAATCCTATAGAACGGTTGACGGGTTTCTATTATTGCACCCGGGATCCGGCGTGAAGCAATGGCCACATCGTAGCCGTCTAAAATGGCCGACATTAAACCGTCTACTTGACTGATGCGCGTTGAGTTGTCCGCGTCCATAAAAAGTATAAAGTCGCCTTTTGCTGCCGCAACACCGACTTTCACCGCGTAGCCTTTCCCGCGATTAGGGAAATGTTCCAGCAGAGTAAAGTATGGAAACAGGCTGCTTCTGGCGCGCGCAAGAGCAACGGTATCATCATTTGAACCGTCATTGACTACGATAACTTCATACAGGTAGTTTTTATTCTTTAGGTACTGGGCGATATCCTCGAGGGTCGAAGCGATATTGGCCGCCTCGTTGTATGCAGGCATTACTATTGATAAGTAAATATTGTTTTGCTTGACCATGGGATAATTATTATAGCAAAAATACGCAAATTATTATATATTTTCTTTATTTGGCATCGACCGGCAAATACAGTATAATATAAACAAATAATTTATTAATTAGCCAATTTAACTTCTAAAGCATATTAATTCACTTATGAGC
>JAQUOR010000003.1 GCA_028717025.1 Candidatus Omnitrophota bacterium
CACAGAAACGTAATAAGTGAATTTAAAGAGCTTATTAAGCGAGACGGCATTGACATGAAAGGTCTGCGTTTAGCAGCTAATAAAGATGCAGTACTAGAGAAAGAGATAGAAGTGATTATGCTCTTTGCGCTTATATTGAGAGCGCTTCTTGGCAGTGCCTCAAGTGCTGCTGCTATGCCTGCGCTGCAACAATTACAATTTCTTAATGATAGTAAAGGTTATGTTATTTTTGGCAGTATTTCTAATTATTGGCAAATTATCGAACATTCAGTAAAAAGGAAAACGCAACTTGACGCGCAGGCAACCTTGCTTCAAAAAGCACGCAGTGAGACTCAGCTTGATAGCGGCCGGCGCGCAATAGAAGCCGAACGAGCACGCAGGGAACAAGCTCGCGAAGCAGGTAGACTGCAAGCTCAACAGAGAGAAGAAGCAGAGCAACGAGCGCTTGAAGCACTTGCCCGTGGCGAAGAAACAGTAGAATTTAGAGAAGCAACTAAGCCGAGCCGCAAAGCAACCCCTGTAGAGAGAGAAGAAACTATACCTGAAATTAGTGATGCTATAGAGAGAGAAAGCGCAAGAGATGCTGCGGTACAGAAAGAGCAAGCATCAAAAAGTGAAAGCGTCGACAAGCCAAAGGGCCAAAAAGAGAAATTTAAAGAATTCATTGCACGTTTAAAAAAGATTGACCTGAATAAAAAGACCTTACTTATTCTTAATCATGATGTCAACGGCGCTGCAGGCATTCTTGTTGATCTTGTAACGGGAGACGGTGCCATTGCTCAATATTCGGCGATGATTGATAGGACCATACTTTTTGTAACGCACCCTGACCAGTGCGCGAATGCACCTGTTAGTGTAGTAATCTCAAAGAAGATATTTGCACTTTTTAGCGAATTAAAGGATATTTTAGACCATAATAAAGGATGGAAGCCTGATTTTATCGGCGGGGAATTGAAGGCGATTCAGCAAATGCTTATCGCTGAAGAAGCGAAAGTAGAAGAACAACCGCAACATCTTCAAAATGTTATCGAGGCAAAACTTATCCCTGCGATTAAGTTTTTAAGGGAACAGGTTAAGGCTCAAGACGAGAGGATTGGAGCTCTTGAAGGACTTGTAAAGGAATTACAGGTTCAAATAAAAAATCTTTCATCGGGTCAAGTAAGTAAGCAGAAAGAATCTCTCGACAACGGCGGTGCGGGGGTAATCGACCTTTTGGAACTTTCGCAGGATGATTTAATGACCCTTTTCCAGGGAGAGGCGCTTGAAACTAAAAAATTTATGGATGGTTTGGGCGGATATGCATGGCAATCAGTCACAGGGTTTATCCGTGTAGCTGATGCGCAAGCACCAGGGGATAAAGACGAGAGGGCATTCAAGGGTGTCCTGATCGCTCAGGGTATGCTTGTGCTTAACGGATATGAACTACAAAATGTATTCCGTTTCGAACGCATTAGCGATGAGGAATACGGAAAAGATCGGTCATACATAAAATACAAGGCTTCTGGTACCACGGTGCTTGATGAACCGGTTGAAGAACTCTATGGCTTTATATATAAACGTTTTAGCCCTCAACAAAGCGGCATAGCTGACGGCCTCGAGGTTGTGTATCTGATCCCGCGTTCCGGCATCGATGGTTACCGAGGCGTATTCCGAGTCGCTAACGATTTTGTCTCATACGATTTTGACTCAGGAACGATAAAACGTATTATCTCAAAGGCCATCCGTTATTTCGTACTTCTTACCAAAGAAGAATACAGGGCCCTTGCACAAACAAATGTTGTTACCGCTCTGGATAACGGCGGAGATAAAACTATTCAACTTGTTGCGCCTTCCGCACAAGAATTACTTATTTTACGCCAAGAAATGGTTCGTGGGTTACTTGATGTTACTAGGAGAGAGCTGGAAATGGCGCTTCGTTCAGTGAATTTAATGGGAGGCCTTTCACATGAACAATTTAGAGAGTTATATTCGAGGCGCTACCCGGTTTTATGTAAGTATCTTGATTATTATGCCGATAGGATACACAAATCAAGTCATGATATTACGTTGCTGCCGGAAAATGGATTAGAAGTTATCTTGTGGAGGCTTTTTAGCGGACATAAGCTGCATTGGGAAGATGGCCGTTTTGCTGCAGAGACAATCGACGCTTTCAATGAAGCTCTTCCTACATTTTTTAGATATATGGTTTTATTAAATCAGGGCCGCGCGGATCTCGTTAATGTCAAGCTTACCGCCTGTCAGGGAGATGAGTACCAGGCATACAATATGCTTTTCTGGAATGATCCATCAAATATTAAGGAGACAGCACAAGCGATAGCCGCTTATCTCGCAGATAGTTCCCTCGACAACGGCGGATTCTTGTCATTCTTCGGAGGTGATGCGAAAAAGATCGAGGCACTACTTGCGCAGCTAAAAGATAAAAACCCGAATATCCGCATCGCCGCTGCCAGAGGCCTTGCTGCATATAAAGATGCCCGCATCGCCCCTGCCTTGAAAGAGGCATTGAAAGATAGCGATTCAGAGGTGCGAGAAGCCGCATATACTACGCTCGGCGAACTTAATGCGCTCAGCGTAGGATCAGCAATTACACGATACACAATTGATTTAAATGGTCCAGCGGTAATAGCGAAGCGCGCAGTCGAAGAATTAATCAGCTGGAGAGATAAACAAGTGGTGCCGCTCTTAATTAAAGCCTTAAAGAATAAAGATACCGTTAAGGCCGCAGCCAGAGCCTTGGGCGATTATGGCGATAAGCAGGCAATCACACCGTTGATCGCATTGTTGGAGGGTGATAATCTTCGGGACGTTAAGCTGTGCCGAAGTGTTGCGGCATCCTTAACTCGGTTGACCCCTGCCGACACTAATATCAGGCAGTTATGCAAAGACTTGGAGTCCCAGGACGAGGAACTTCGCGAGACTGCGGCCAAAGCTCTAATTGCCATGGCGCATGATCAGGCCGGAAATAGACTTTCTCCTGAAAGACAGGAACCAAGCAACCAGGCCCGATGGACAGGGACGCTGCATTTTACTCCAGCAGACCAGGAAATCAGGGAAATAGCCAGGGCAAACAATATGAGTCCCGATGAAGTAATACGCCGTTTGAATGGCAGGATGGCTGAGGGTTTTAGTGATGTAGAAGATACATTGAAGTTGCATAAACTCGTCAGAGCATCCGGACTTTCTACAAGATATATTGGAGAATCCGCATCCGTAGGGTTTGTCGTAGAGTGGGACTTTTCCGTGGTCGTTTACGATACGCAGGCTCTTTTTGAGGAATTAATACAGAGAGGCTATATCAACAAAGATGGTTTTGTGCTTGATAAGTTCCACAGAATTAAACGGTATCCTGATTTGACGCTCAATACTTCATATAATAGCCACAAAAAAGAAATTTTCGACATTTTACGGGGCGCTCACACGTTCCCGAAGGAAATATATTTGCGATATGTTGCTTTGTTGGTGGAAAATCAATGGAATATTGTTCGGGAGTGTTTTAAATTTTTACCCACCGGTTTAAGCGAGCTTGAAGAGTTGGATTTAAATCTGTCGCAACACGCCCGATTAGCCAGTAAGGTAGAGGCAATATGTTTTAAATACAGCATTGATATGAAACAGTTTGGGATAGAGCCGCCGCTTAAATGGGTAATGATGATGGCAATTAGATATCGCCGGCACAATAAGGATTCTTTCGACAACGGCGGCACCCTTCCAACGGAAAATCATCCCAGAAAATTAATAATCTTTGATTTAGACGGAACGCTTTACAGCGAGTCTGGTCTTGAAAATGCTTTTATGGAAGGTTTTTATGCCATGTTGGATATAAAAGGTGTTTCACGGGAAGCATTTGCTGAAAAATATAAAGAACTACGCGGCGCATTGATATCGTGCGAGGCGCTTGGCATACCTGCATTGGAAGTTCAACGATACCACCAGGAGCATATAGACCTCGATCGATTTCAATTCCACACCAACCGTAAGCTTAAAGGACTTTTGGCATATTTAAAATCCCGCGGCTACTATTTAGTCGTAGTGACCAATAATAATCCGGCATTTACCGTAAGGATCCTTGAAAGAATAGGCCTTGCTGATTCTTTTGAGGAAGTGTTTACGACCAGCGAATTAGGATTTTATAAACCCGACAGCAGGGTATTCAGCGAGATTTTAAAACGTACCGGGACAGCGCCGGAAAATGCTGTTTCTATCGGAAATATTTTTGATAAAGACATTGCCCCGGCGCAAAGTTTAAACATTCGCGGTATTCTGGTTGAAGGCCCTGACGATACAGTAAATAATTTAATTGGAAAATTACGCGCTCTGGGCGAAGCCAGGAATCTGCCTACCGTATTGCAAAGATTATGGTCTTTTATTATATGGTTAATTACGCCTTCACATCCAAAATCCTTAGAATTTATCACTGCCGCCATAGCGAATACCACCGGTATGCATATGACCGAAGAAAAATTACAGCAAGCGCGGGAAAGGATATCTCGACGGGGAGAAGAAGAATCTCTCGACAACGGCGGCACCCTTATGCCAGAAGATCGCGTAAAAGTCGTTGAAATACTTGGACGTTTACCCCTTGATAAAAACGACATCGCTTTATTAGCGTTAGATGCCATGCGCCGGGGTGAAACTGATGCAGCAGTGCTTGCTACCATAGAGCAGATTGAAAAGTTGGTGCGCAATCAACAAAAGCTTTTTCAGGTAGAACCCCTAGAGGTGTTGGATAATGGGGGCGATGATACCTCTGCTGATATTTCTTCACTTCTTGATACAAAGATGCTTTCTTGGGGCAGCCACTATAGGCGAGAAGTAGAGACCGCTCTTGCTCGCTTCATAGAAGTATTGCTTGCGCCGCTCTATATACAAGCAGGAGCTCAACTTCCTTTGAAGGAGGAGATTGTAAGTGCAATCACTTATTGCAATGTTTGTGAGCGCTTAAGAGCTCAAGAGGGCCTTCCTTTGACGATCATTTTTAATAACGAAATCTATAAAGGATTACCTGATTATGAAAAAGATAAAAAATATGAAGAAATTTTTTCTACATTTTATACGCATAATGATTCCTTCGATGCCTTAGGAGTCATTAATGTTAAGAAAGAGCATATGGATCGCACGATAGCTTTAGGCTCGCTGCGTTATCTTTTAGTAGGCGACGAGGAAGACCGGAATGAAAAAGCGAAATTATTATTGCGTCAAGCTTTGGATGTTTCTTCACGCATGGATTTAAGCGGATTCCTGTGGAATAACCCCTTAGACGGCGCCTCCCTTATCGTATTGCCTAAAGTAACATTGACCAAGAAAGAAAAAACAAAGCAACTATCAGCCCTGAGCGCCTCTTTGGTGTCAGCGCGAATTTTAGGTAATACGCTTATTCTTTTGCCGGAGATGGGTGTTGCTGATGCCGATATGTCCACGATAGAAAAAGCGGCGCAGGGCATTGCTCAAAAGATAAAAATCGATGATCCCGGATTTAAGATACATACTCCCGTGGCAACATCTCGAAAAAGCGCTCGCGGAATGTGGTCGCATACGCAATGGAAGGTTACTGCTGTAAGTGCAGTTGAAAGTTTGATAACTGCCGCGCGGATGCTTAAGCGCCACGAAGAAGAATTTCAAGGTGTCAGGAAACTGCAAGGTAATGAATTCAGAGTTCTCGTTAACGGCAAGACAGGCGTTACATCCCAGGCTGCTTACCTATTGACTTCTGCCCTCTATCGGAGGCTTTTATCCGAATTAGGCTTAGAATTAAAAATTATTGGCATCTGTGACGATAGCTTTGGCTTATGCAGTGATGCCGGGATGCAGAGGGCCCAGCTAAAGGCGATTGCGCACAGCAAATACGGCATCGCATCGTACGTTAATACAGAAGCATTTAGGAGAAGCGGGCTTACTATTATTTCCAGGACGGATTTGATGTCCAAGGAAAGCGAAGCGATCATTCTAACCGGCGATGAGACCAAAGAGGGCCGGCAGAATAATAACGATTTTAACACGTCTATTGTCGTTGAAACAATCGACGGGATGACCTCGCAAGATTTTTATGAAAAACTTTCTAAAGCAGGGGTGCTTGTGCTGCCTGCGATACTGGTTGCCGGTGCAGCCGGTTATATAGCATTTCAAGAATTTTTCCGCAGCGTGATACCTGCCGATAGCGCACGCATCAAGGAACGCATGATGCATAAAATAGAGGTTACCGCGATAAGCCTTACGAGAATCTTCCTGCGTCGGTTTGCGCAGTCTCAAGCCCAACAGGAAACTGTCCCCTTTACCGCCTTAATTACTGAAGTAGCTAACTCCATAAGCCGGAAACGTGACCAATATCTTTCAAAACCCAGTGAGGCAGTGCAAATTCGCGCGGAGCTGGATGCAATCAGAAACGTGCCTGACAATATCGCCTGGCTTACTGCTTCTTGTGAAATAGCACGCAAGGAAACGCTCTATGCGCAGGAATCAATACCGGCGCTTATTGCAACGCTTCAAGGCTCAAGCGGTATCTACGGAAGGCTTCATGCTGCCTATGCTCTTGGCGAAACGCTTGCGGCCGATGCAGTCCCTGCGCTTGAGACGATTCTCTCTGACAAGAAGCAGGATTACCGCCTGCGTCGTAACGCGGCTGAAGCGTTAGGGAAAATCGGCAGCCCTTCATCGGTTGAACCCTTACGCGCCTCAGCCAGGTTCGAACGCAGCATTAAAGTAAACGAGATGGCAGCATGGTCCTTAAGCCGCATAGGTGTACCTATAGATGAGCCGGCAATACGAGAGCGGATGATGATGTACGCTGATACCATAGAGCGTTTAGCCGATAAAGTAATTGACGATTGGTTTAATAATGCCTTAAGAAAACGGCCGCGCCCGACATTAATCGCTATCACCGGTTATTCTGCGGCAGGGAAAAGTTATTTTTCGCGTCATTTTATTAAAAACATAAAACGCCGTCTTCATCAACGGCTTGCGCTATGGCATCAGACTCATCCGGGCAAGCATTTAACGATGCCGGACGTCTTGACCATCGATTTTGACGATTATATTTTAGCTAAAGAAGACAGGCCCACCGCATTACGTTCGCTTGGTAAGATGGGCTCTCTCAAGCCGGAAGATTGGCTTGGAAAATGGCAGTTTGGCCGGTTCTACAATGACGTACGTACTTTGCGGAAAGGTCAGCCGATTTATAAGCCGACGTTCGATCAGGTTGCGCGAAAGAGAAAAAAGAATTCAGACGGCAGCGAACATTTGACCCCTGTAGTCCCTGGGTATAATATCATTATCGTAGAGGGAATTTTTTCACTTTCGCATCAAGATACCAATCGTTACTATGATTCAACGATATTCCTTGAAGCCAGTCCTCAGACGCGCCGTAATCGAGATATTCAGCGGTATGTAGAGGAAGGCAAGTATTATAATTTACCGCTTTCAACGGTAGTTGCTCAGTTCATACGAAAACATCAAACAGAGGAGCTTCCGGCCATTTACGAAGAATTAGCCTATGCCCATATTGTCATAAGCACTGATACGGTGCCCGCGCCTGAATACGTAGAGCCGCTTTATGAGGCAACAAAAGCATTCAGCGATTGGCAGGAGCAGACAAAATTAGAACAGCGTACGCCTACGCATGAAGAAGCGGCAAACAAGGTCCAAGAATTATATAAGTCGGCTGATTTTAACGGCATCAGGGGTTCACCGGTTGAGGCTAAGGTAATCGTTCGTCTTTATCAAAATACCCTCGCGCTTAAAAACCCCGGTCTCTTTAAGGCTCTATCGAAAGTAGTGGAACAACAGAATAAGATAGACCTCACCACCCCCGCAAAGAAGCAGGAATTGCTTGCTGCCTTAGTTGCAGAATTTAAATTACAGGAAGATGACGCTCAGGCACTTAAGCATTCGTTACAGATGCCTTTGGCAGGCGGGCCTCTGGACAACGGCGGCGCGATAGCTCGTTTTAAAATAAAGGAAGTTTTCCCGAAAGACCGGGATAGTATTTCTTCTCAAATAATGACGGTAGCCCAGAGGGCGTTTCACTATTCAAAAGAACTATCACCGCCCCAAAGCCTGGTAGTCGCTACTTTTACGCAGCAGCATTTTGAGGGTGAGGTAAGAGATGATACTTTCGCATTCACCGCAAAGGATGGAAATGCTATCGATAACGGAGGAATTTTAGAAAACAATACGCAGATACGCCGCGCATTTGATGTGAAGGTAAAGCCCAACGAGAGTTATTCTGTGGTAATGACACAGGGAGTATTCGATTTAGAAAATTCTCTTTTAGCGCAGCAGATACAAAGTGTTAATGAGGAAAATCGACTAAAAGTTTTTTATGTTGTTGACGGCGGCGTAGGCGCTGATACTATCGCACGAATGAAGGCCTACAATGTCCATTACGGTTTTGATTCAAAAATTATGGTTGTTCCGGGCGGAGAGATAGTAAAAGAAGGAACAGCATGGGCGTTTAAAGTTATTCAGGCTGCGGAAGAATTCGGCATCGATCGAAAACAAATGATGGTTTTAGTCGGAGGCGGGGCAGTATTGGACATGGCTGGGTTTGCTGCGAGCCTCTTACATCGTGGCGTTGCGCATATCCGCATTCCTTCGACATTGCTTTCGCAAATCGATGCCGGAGTAGGCACCAAAAACGCGGTCAATTACATGGGTCAGAAAAACTTTATAGGAGTTTTTCAGACGCCGCAGATCGTCATTGTCGATCCCTTGCTTTTGTCCACACTTGATAAGCGGCAGATGATCTCCGGCATGGCTGAGGCCGTAAAAGTCTCTTTGATAAAGAATAAAAAACTTTTTGAGCTTATTGAAAGTAATTATCAAGGCGTTCTCGATAAAGACCTTTCTGCGGAGAGTAAGACGCAGGAAATCATGTGGTTGACTATCGTCGCGCACCTTAGCCAGATCAATACCGATCCTTACGAGTTGAAACTTGCCCGTCCTCTTGATTTTGGCCATCAGTGGGGCCATCGCCTGGAAGTGGTAACCGGCCACAGACTCAATCATGGCGAAGCAATAGCGGTAGGTATGGCTGTGGATACTTTTATATCGTTTGACCGCGGCTACATATCCCTTGATGATTGCGATCGTATACTTGATCTGTTTGAGCGCGTCGGCTTACCTATATATGACAGTGATGCAACGGTGATGAGCTTATGGCCAGGTTTAGAAAATTTCAGACGCCATTTAGGAGGAGAACTCACCATATCATTGATTAAAGGCATCGGTTCAAAAAAAGATGTCCACAGGATCGATAAAAAAGAAGTAAATAAGGCGCTTGTATTCCTTAAGAAACGCTCACAAACAAGTGCGATATTGGATAATGGAGGAGAAGAAAAAGATGATTTGAGCGCATCCAAGCCCGATAATTTTTTTACTCAGCGCGTAAACGTTTTCACCGATTCGCTTGACGAATATCGCGGCCTTATGGAAAAAGCGATTTTAGAAGAATTTATGCGTTTGACGAAGTACGGCTATATGACCCGAACCGAATATGCCAGCGTAATTATAAAATTAACTGATTTCGATTTCATGCCTTTCTATGCGCTCCTTCGCGCCACAGCTTCGCTTAAAGACGTTCGCGCTATGGATCTGCTGAGGGCCTTGTTGGCAATTATTGTTGCAGGGTATCAGCCGATATTCATTGCAGATTGCGATGAAACCATTACTCCTTTTACCGTAGAACTTGCCAGGCTTATTCGCGTGATCCTTGAAGCAGGCAGCGTCTATGCTATTCTGTCCGGTGCTACCGCAAAAGAAGTGGGTAAGCGGGCAACGGATACGTCCGCATTTAAA
This sequence comes from Candidatus Omnitrophota bacterium, assembly GCA_028717025.1. Classification (GTDB taxonomy): domain Bacteria; phylum Omnitrophota; class Gorgyraeia; order Duberdicusellales; family 4484-171; genus JAQTOI01. The sequence continues at coordinate 9,790 of JAQUOR010000003.1, forward strand.
GAAGTATTTGCTGACGCAGAGCATTTATTGTCCAAACTTCCTGTATTTCCAAATACCGGCAGCGAGGTTTTGGCATACGACCCTAAGGCCAAGACATACGGTCTTAAGACAAAATTATCTTTAATTGAAGAATTAGGGAAAAGAGACGGCGAAGGGAAAATCCTTCCTCCTTCGGAATGGAATTGCGCTCGTGGTCGCGAACAGCTTGGTAGATTGCGGGACATTTACCAGGAAGTTATCGATGTCTTTGGCCTTGGGCGTGGAATTCCCGGGTACGCGGTCGCGGGTGAGCTTATTGAAGACAGGGTTGCTCAGTTCAATATTCAGGTGATGGGCCAGGATTCTTCCGATGAGACAAAAAATGAGTATAGGGCATACGAGAATAAGTATTACGCCCGCGAAGGGGTGTACCCCAGAAATATTTATACCGCATATATCAACGTACGCACCGGGCAATTGGATGAATCAAACCCTGAAGATAAGCAGTTTTTGGAGGAGCTAACGCTTTATTGCGCGCGGCATGCCATTACGCTTCCTGTGCAGCCGCCCAAGAGCCACAAAATCCCGATTAAAGTAAGAAAAGGAGGCAGGAGCAATGTTGACGGTGTTCTGCTGGGCATGGATAAAAGCTGGGGTATTGCTTCAATAGCGGCGTTATTAAAGCAACCTGCCTGGACAGTTATTTTCTCGGGTGATTCTTTTAATGAAGGAGAAAATGACGCACCTGCGGTCAAGAGCTCGCCAACGATAATTAACGTGGGTAACCCGATAATAAATCCAATCGCAGGCGTGCTGGTAATAAGCGCGGATAAGAAATATTCCGAAGGGCTTTTATCATACTATGCGTTAATTGGGGAGGTGTTGAATGTTTTACGTAGTCAAAAATGCCCTTCTTGTTTGAAAGCACGAGGGCAGTCCTTCGATAACGGCGGAGCATCCGAAGGCCCTTCGAACCTTAAGCGTCAATACGGTTATACGCCTAAAGGCATTGTGAAGTTACGCAACGGAACTAAATACGATAAGGCCCAGGTTCTGGGATTGATGAGAGGTTTACGCCTCCTGCACCGGTATGGTCTTTCTTTACCCGAGCTTATTATTACAGCTAATAATTTAGATGCGCGTAAGCAAACGTGGTATAGGGATCCCGGTACGATCGAAATAGTGAGGAGAGCTCTTATTGAGCAAGGATGGCTTGCTGCCGATGGTTCTATGGCGCGCGCGAAAAAAGATTTCGTTCTTTCATCCGCTGTGGGCAGTCGCATTCGAAGAGGAATATTAGAAGAAATACGGCTTGTGTCGCCTGTATCAGGCAAAAAGAACAAAAAACATTTAGCAGACGCGCTGGTGACACAAAAGATGAGAGATATATGGACTTTAATATCAAGAACCCCCGGGTTGCGGCAGGCCTTACGTGACGGGACTTTTACTATTCACGAATATCTCGCCGCCACGGGGGAATCGCTTTATAACACCGGGAAGGCGCAGATGCTGCACGTGGTTCTTGACCAGCTCATTATGGAAACGGTCCTTATGGGCGATTATACAAGCTACCCCTATACATTTCAGCTACACAGGAATTACCGCGACGTTTTTATTTTTCAGGCGCAAGAGGATTCTTTTGATAACGGCGGTACCGTCACACCTATTTTTACTATTCCTGACCGGTTTCCCGATGAGGCTCTTATCGCGCGTTTACGCGAGTTCAACGAGCTATATAACACCAGCGGCTCTCCAGCGGTCATTGAAGAGATATCGAGTAAGAAAGATATCAAGAAGCGGGTTTCCCGTATTATCCGTGCCCAGAGCCGGGAAGATGATACCCAAGGATTATCTGTCGATTCTAACTTTACGGCAGCGTTTAAAAAAGAAGTCTTAAGCAGGGCAGCAGCAGTCCTTAAGGACAGAGATATTATTATTCTACAGATGGAGTATGAGCTTTCCGCGCGTTATCTCCAGGGGTTCTATGAATATCTTATTAAGGTAAAGGGATGCAGCGAATATGACGCTATGCATAACACCGGAGAGGTAGCCAAGATCATTATGGCAGGAGGCTTAGGTAGTTTTAAGCCCGATCTTGTCCGCGGCATGTACCAGGAGCTCGAAGACCACTGGGGAAGTTTGGAAGCCCGCCGCCGTTTAAACGTTTTCGGTATACTTTATTCCCGCGACATCAAGGGCCAGGGTCCCATAGAACCTCAAGGCGCCATTGCCGGTCAGAATATCATCGACATGGTACGCGCCACTCTCATGAAAGTTCAAACGTACCATGGCGTTGAGCTTAATATGGTAGGTATTAACAAAGTCGATGTTGAGATTTATATGAATCCTTATTCAGAGTTAAATGAATACTGGCTTTACTGCCCGCAGGTTTTTCATGAAGCCTATCCCGGTAACGCAGACGACGATTTTAGAGCCTTACAAACTTTTTTATACCGTAAAGTAGTTTTACGCTTTATCAAAGAAGGCATTGCCGAAGGCTCTATCGGCAAGCGTCTCTTTTTCTCAACCAGCGAAGTAAATACTACATTGGCGGTCCCTGCGGCTATCGAAGACGAATATGCCCATGATCCGACGTTTAAGGACCTTATTGTGCATCACTATAATCACACCATAGTCCCTGCCGGTATGCCACGTTATAACTGGTACATGTTTAATCTCTTAAAGATAGCCGAATGTTTCAGACCCGCTATCCATGACGGGATCGTCGATCTCGTTAAGATTACTGGTCAAGTCAGCGATTTTATCACCGGCTGCTCAACCGAGCATACCCGTATTTTGCATGAAGATATATTTAAAGAATTTGCCGACAAGGTTGTCGAAGACGATCTCTTTGGAAACAGCGAAGGCTCTGATATCGGGCGCTGGCAGGGCGAGGGTATACAGGCCATTACTCGTTGTTACAGGGCGATGTTCGGCTCGCGTAATTTTCGCGATTTCTTTGAAACTTTTGAGGAAAATCCTGAAGACAAAGTTGCGTTTATCGGAGAAGTTCTAAAAGCTAAAAAAGAACAAAAAGCCGCCTTTATCGATCAGCTCTTTAAAGGGACCTTTGGCCCTATGTTTGCTTCCCGTCAGGAAATAGAAGCAGAGGGCAGATTGCTCCTTGAACGGCCTTTCTTTACTTTTGTGCGTCGTTTTGTCGACTATAAATGCGGAGATCTGATCGTGGATATCCTTTATGACCCGGCATTCAGAGAACGCATTGTTAAGGCCGATGCGGTTATCATTATCGGTGGAAGGAAATTTGGTTTCTTTGCCGAAGCTCAGATACAGCGCATTAAAAGTCTCATCCTCCAGGATCCGCGTATGAAACGTTATATCATTTTTGTTTCTAACCATAATGTCGCAAGTTCATGGCTTATCCAGCAGGGTACTGATTTCGGGGGTATGCTTTCTTGGCTCGGTAAGGAAGCAGGGCCAACCAGCTTTGGCAATGCACAGCAAAATGGCGCCCCCACGGTAGCAGTGCTCGATGGCGTTATTTCTGAACGCCTAAAACCCATTAAGCGTAACGCGCAGGGCAAGATACTGTCCGGTACCGGCTATATTGTTGCCTATGGCGATGAACGTGCGTCCGGAGGAGAAGTCAAACCAGACAGAGAATCATTTGTTAAAGCAATCGAAGAAGCGTGCGCTGATTATTTTAACCCCGTTGCCTACGGAACTTTGGCTTTTAACGCTTTAAGAATGAGCTTAACTCAGGGTAACATCCGCAATCAGGCGCGCGGTCTTCTCTGCGTCTGGGCTGATAATATAAGCAGAATTGAAGCTGAACGACAACTCGAAGCTCCTGCTTCGCCTGAAGGCTCTGTCAGGATCAATGCACGAGACCCCATCGATAATGGCGGAAGCATATTGAAACAAGAAGAGCCCCTTATTATTTTTGATTCTTCCGAAAACGCTTTCAGGAAAGGGCAGTCAAAACCTCTCGATAACGGTGGCCGGCAAGAACATTCCCTATCCACGGCCGCAGACACTGCACGCGTATACACGATCGATGTTATAGAGGGTGAGAATACGAAGTACATTCCTTCTATTATCGCCTTTATCGATGCCTTTTTAGATCTTTCTGAAACAGCCGATACACATAATAGAAAAAAACGCAATGTGGCCAATGACGATAGAACAGGGATTGAAGAAACTTGTATGCTTTTCGTTGAACATAAACCCTTCTCGTTAAGAATAATAGGCCAGGAGGTAAACATAACGCGTTTTGGCTTTGTGCGAGACGAAGCAAGGATTTATTTCGGAATTTTCCTTGGAAAATCCGCTATCGCTGTTCCGGAGGTCCCTGTTTTATTAGGAGATACCTCCGATGGCTTTTTGTACGATACCGACAAACCCGTCCTGTTCGATGTAACGCAGGATGGCAAGGATATTCTTGCGGTGTATTTACCTCTTGGGAGCAACAATTTCGTTAAGCTGGAAGTTCTTCTTGTGCTCGGAGAACGGAGAATATTGGCTGACCCTCGTCACGTTTCTTCTTTACGCGATGCCGGCGGAAAGCGTACGCATCAGACGATAACACGCAGCAGCATTGCGCATGGCGTGACTCTCGGAGGGAAAAATATATTCGTTAAAGAAACCGGTCTTGGCCAGGTTGCAGGTTCTCAAATACTCAATACCTCTTTCGACAACGGCGGCACGCCCATCAATATTTTTCTTAAAGATGTATCAATAGACAATGGAGGATCGCATAAGATTTCGAACATGGCATACGCACGAACTGCCGTAATAATACCGGCGCAAAAATTAGTAAACTTCTTAGCTGGAGTCGATGAAGAGAATGGAGAAATTGCCGCTCCTGATTTTAGTGAAAGCGATGTTCAAGTATATAATCCTCTCATCCTTGCGCTTGGCACCCCCAGTCCGCAAGTTTTTGTCGGGGTTGCAAGGACTTGGGAACAATATATGCGTTGGTGGAGCACCCAAGAAGGGAAAGATTTTCTGGTGCCGATTATTGCTTCTACGGGGAGAGGAAGGGGCTACAAGAGTTTCGTTCTCAATACATTACATTTCTTTGAGAAAGAAGATGCAGCAAGCGATTCGCAGCATGCAGCAAGGTTCAGAGCTCGATATGCCGCGGAGATTATAAAAGCACAAGTATTGGACATGGATGAACTCGATCGGGAATATTACCAACTCCATCAAGGTTTCTTGACTGAAGCTAAAGTTATTGCTTTTATTCTGGAAGAATACGGAGTTGCCGCTGAAGCCATACTGCTTGAGGAAGCCTCAAATAATAGTTTATTAAACGGTACGGATAGCTACGCAGTTATCAAGCAACAGGTGATCCCCCGTTTTAGTCATCCAGGAAAGAGGCTTAAGATTCACGTTGCCGCCGACGGTTTCCATCGCTTAAGGGCCCTTCTTACAATCGTAGGATTATACCGTTATGCTCAACCCAATATTCCTCCGGTCATAAAAAGCGGGATAAAAATCGAATCCACCTGGGATGTTAACGGTAAAGCTTTTTATGTCCCCGATTTTAACAGCATGGAAGAAGATTTATTATTTGCGTACCTTGAACACATGATCGGTTCTCCTCAAGAATCCGATCGAGACGCTGCCGGCAATATTATTTTCCACGGCGAAATTGGAAGGATCCGTGGTTTTCATCAAGCTGACTTTGCACCGCAAGGGACTATCGATAAAATATTGGATAGAGATTGGGATGAGATGACTGCTCAACGCCTGCGCACAGAGCTTCTTAAGAACTATCAGGATGCTTTCAACGCTCTGCACGTTAAAGGAGAACCTCTTGATAACGGAGGAGAAAAATCAGATAAAACGAAACATGTTTCTTTACCCTTTACTGTAAGGGCAGGCGATGCGTTCCATTCCGGCAGAAAAGTCGAAGTGAGCATTTTAGAGGTCAATGCCGCCAGGGGATTCTTGATGCTGCAAATTGAGCGGCCTAACCAGCAATTTATTGAAGGAAAAGCTCCCCGAGGTCCTCCGGCTAAGACAGAGAAAAAAACAGCTTTTAGGGGCCGCACGACAGAGATGGTACCGGGCTTAAACATACAGGTTAATAAAATAAAAAGCAACCGGGCCAACGTTCGCTTTATTTCACCAGTTGTTCGTCCCTTTACGGAGGGGTTGATTCCTTTCATCGAGCACGGTCACGTCTCTCTCGACAACGGCGGCGCAAAGTTTTCTCTGGCAAACGAAGAGCCGTACAGAAAACGCAAAGACAGGAGAGAGGAAACGATATGTGCCTCTCCGGCAGAAAGCAAAAGTGACCTTGTTGCCTTAGGTAAGCAAGATTTAACACGCAGGGTTGTTAACAAAATCATCAAAGATTCACTTGTGCGCGAGCCGCACCACGAGGTTTTGGACGATAGCTCCCCGGAGGTCCAGCTCCTACGTATTTTCTTTGGCGTTGGAGAAGAGCCAAAGGCAAATCAACGCACCGCGCTTTATCAAAGAATCGCCTTCATTCTTACCCGAGTGAGTATTGAAATACACCTTCTTAAAAACTTACCTGGATCCGGCTTCTGGCAGATAAAGAAGCACGAAGAACACGCATTGCTGAAAATTTTTGTCAATGAGAAGGAAGATGCGGAAGCAATCGCCGCGCATGAAATCGTTGCCGCCCTTAGCGCTGCATTTCCTTATCGTTCCGGAAAAATAATACCAATCTCACATCAAACCAACGCAGCAGTCGGGGAACATTTTTCTTTATGGCGCGAGAGCATGGGTGTGGCAGAGCCGTCATATGAGTTTTCACGCGATGCCCTTGCCGAAATACAAGGCATTAAAAAAGGGGAGGTCGATCTTGGCCATGGCAGGGCCAAAGGAATATCCCGGCCGTATGTTTCGATGTACCTGCTTGACCGCACCAATTACAAACGTAATCCCCACTGGCCTTACAGGATTATCGTGGTTACTGATGAACATTTTTATGCAGTGACAGTTTCCTGCGGTTTGCATTTCGTCCCGGAATCTCTGCAGCCCAGTTGCGGCGGATTGCGCTTTAAAGTCGATGCGCGTAAATACAGCGAGGGAGTTACGAATGGCGTATTTCGTGAAGTCGAAGCTATCGCCCAGGACACCGACAGGACTTCTGCGTTATGGAACGCTTATTTACGGGGCGCGGCCACGATGCTTGTTTCCGATGGCCAAGTTTCCAGAGAAAATATTTTACGTGCCTGGGCAGCCGCATTGAGCGAGCAAGGACTTTTAGGCTGGAAATATATTGTTACTTCCGATTTAGGCGCAAGCGAAGCGGACATGGAACTTATTTCCGACAGTGCCTATACCGCAGGACTTTCGCATTTTCTCGAACATGACAAGGCAGCTCTAAGCGTCGCTGAGCGCAGGACGATCAGGCGTGTCATTAAAGAGAAGCGCTGGAAAACACTTGATATCGCCTTATTGCGCAGATTAGGCCTTGTCCTGCCTGCTGCGGGCTGTCCGGAGAACAGGGGAGGTTATCCGCCGTTTAGCTGGCAATTGGCAGCCTTAGGTTTTGTTTCCAGCCTCAATGTTGTTTTGTGGTGGGCGGCAAAGCACCGCGCGTTTCTCGATGCAGAGTCTGTTCCCCGCGTTGCCATCGCCGGTTTCGGAGTTACCAGCCGTTCGATTATCCGTGCGCTCATTAAACGCTTCCCCGAAGGCTTAAATATCGTCGGTGTGAGCGGCGAAAAGAGCGCAATATACGAAAATGCGGGACTAGACCGTTTCGCCTTGCTTACGCTGATAGGCAGAAAAGAGAAAGATCCCGGCATTGCCGTTGTTGATTATACGTCCGGGTATGGCCATTCGGCTGTCGAACGGTTGTCTCAACCGAAAGAGTTATTATTGAGGAGAACCGACATTCTTATATTAGCGAATCGTTCCCAACGCTTAAGCGACGATGAAGTACGCAGCATCTCGGCCAGTATCGTTATGGAAGCAGTACCCGGTGTTTTGACCAAGCAGCAGATTGAATGGCTCTCTGCACATGGAAAATTATACATATCAAGCATTTGGCTTAGCGGCGGCATAATTTTTGGCGCACGCATAGAAATGCTGCGTCTGCTTGCACCAAAAGGAACCGAGCACATTCGTGACCGGCGTCTGTACGTGCAAAGTGCAGTCAGCGAAGCAGCTTCTGCGACTACGTTTGAAGAATTGGATCGTTGCCATCAGGGGAGCGGTTTAAAGCAGCCGGTATATAGGGTGCAACCAACCGGAGCCGTCATAGCGGCTAATATACGTAAAAATGAATTTCAGATATGGCAGAGTATTCATGATATGCTTACGCATAATGCCCTGCCGGAACTCGGTATCGACCTGGAAGCTTTAGGGGCGATGGAAGATGCCTTCCAGGTAGCAACTACCCTTGTGCCGTATGCGCAGGAAAATGAATTACCGGTCATCAGCCTGGCTATCTCTTATTCCTATGCAGGCAGAAGCAGCGGCCTTGCCTGGTTGTCTTCCGTTTCAGAGATTGCTCGTCAGCTGGTTATCTATAGAAAAGGTCTGCAGAGACATTCGATAGTCAATTTAGAATACTACCGTAGACGTGCGGTTAAAAGGATCATTGATTGCCTGGACAAGGATCAGAGTGACCAGCTTTTAAAGCGTTTAGCGGCGTTCCATGCGGCGCGTTTAAAACCGGTCGAGGCAACACGTAGCCTGCTCTATAACTTAGAACCCCGGGGTACGTATCACGTAAGGGCCAATTGCGCTCATGCTCTAGGTTTTATTTACCAAGCCATCAATGATGAGCCGCTTAAATATTCTGTTGCGAAAGCTTTCGTTGCCGCACTGGGTGATTTTAACGAAGAAGTTGTCGAATGGGCACGCTGGGCTATCGCGATAAACGGCATCGATTTAAAAAGATTGCAAAGAGACGTTACCGCGGAAATCAGGGTAAGAAAAAAGCGCGGCATCAGCGCTCACCGGGAGGTCTATTATAAAAATTTAGGGGATTTATATCGCCAGCGGGCCGGTATCTTTACCTACCAGGAATGCAAGAAGAGGGCGCTGAGTGATTACCGGAGAGCGTTTACGTATTACCATAAAGCCGGCGCGCGCCACGGTTTGCTGGCGCTCAACAACTGCCTTGCGCTTGCCCGCAGTTATCAGCAGACCGGGGATAGCGCTTCTGCTATCAGAGAATACCTGCATCTTATCAATCCTAGACTTTTTGCGCAGTTGTATGCGGGAGACTTTATTGATGAAGAACAGATCGTGGCAAGCCAGGGGTTTTTTCATGAACAGCGCTGGCTGGCCATAGAAGGGATCCTTAATATTTATTACCCTTACAGCGTTGATGCAAATATTCTGATTTCAAATAAATTGAGTGAAGCGTTGAGTATGGCCAGCAGCCGTCTTAGAGAGCTTTCTTCCGACGATCCGGAAATGACCCTCAAACAGCAACTCTTAGCACTCTATCTTTTTTATGATGCGTGCCTCTATGGATTTCAAGTTCCCTATTTGGGATTGCTTCAGTTGTATGGCACAATTGTTTTACGACAGGATGCGTACAATTCCTTAAAAGACGTAATACAGTATATGCTGGTACACCGGTCGCTGACGGATAGAAATGGCGAGCCGCTTTCTAACGCAGCCATTATGCAGTTGTTTCATTCCCGTCGTAAACCGTTCTCTGCATTAGACGGACATCAACGTTTTCTGCTTGTGCAGATATTGCAGGGTTTTGAGATACTTGAAGTTACGCCGGATATTCTTACCCAACAGCCTCTTGATAACGGCGGGATTACCGTGCCTGATGAGCCTGCGGCGCAATCCGCGCACAATCGTCAGTTGTTTACCTTCGAGCAGATCCGAGAAATTATTAAAAATTATTTTTCCCAGGCACATGAGGTAATTTTGCCTTCTCCGGAAACGATATTGGCCCAAAGGACCATATACTTATTGGAGGTGCGCTATGCATTTAGCCGGGTACCGGTCCTCGGGCAGGCGCATGAGCAATGGCGCGAAATAGGCCAGCAGGAATATTTTGCGCTAGAAGTCCCCTATGAGCTTAAAGGATTATTGGACACTATGCCTGGGCATATCAGCGTTCCGGGCGAAGATTATTCCTGTGATTTATATCCTACCGTGCATGGGCCTTACGTCCGCATCGATTACCGGGGCCAGGCAAAAATCGATCCCGATGCGGTTCGTTACATTGAAGAATTTGAGCGTACACATTGGGGTCTTAAGAGCAAAATAGTGCGCGGGGATATCGACGACGCATGGCTTCTTGAAGGTTTAAATACACTTATCGATCTTCTGGAACATTTTGATCCTGCTGTTGTCGCCGGGCTTTATGAAACAGGCATCACGGCGCATTATCAGAGAAAAAAATTAGAGTTGTTGCGACAGGAGCTTTTAGCGTGTCAGAGCCAAAAGAAACGGAGTGAACTTATAAGAGGCATGAGCAAAGAATGGTCCGGTCTTCGCCGTAACAACCTGTCAGGGGCAAAGACTTTCAACGAGCTTCTAAATTATTTGCATAAATATTATCTTACTATGGACACGATAAACGTCGGGTATAACGTTTATCGTTTTCTCTTGGACCTGCGCACAAAGGAAGTGGTAGACACGGATATCGTGGTTGATGAAAAAACCCATCAGACGCAAGGGGCAATAAAAGTGTATGATCTTGATTTTAATGCCGAAACGAATAGGCCCGGCGCGTTGTTACAGGCGCTACTTAGAAATCTACCTTTGACCAGAGCGCCCTGTTGTTTTGTGCCGCGCATGTCGTTATACACTGATAGAGTTAATGATCAAGTGGGTGTGCGTAGCATCTCGCTTCACGGTAACCATATCGGTTTCAGTTACAGTGATTACAGCGGCGGGCACCGTGTTGATTCATCATACATCATCGCTCCCGCGTATAACGGTGGGATTGCTGAATTTAACCTTGGCGGCGGCGGATGCGAATCTATCGACGGGGAGGCAGCGGATATCGGAAACATTGCGAGGACCTCTATCTTTGGTGAGCTTATGGCGCGTTTTAATAAACGCGGAGAATTTCATCCTTCGCTTGCATCCGTGTGGTTGTCCAATTTACTGGGTAGCATGAAGGCCGGAGGCGGGTTGGTAGACGTAGATATTGAATGGAATCGTCACGCGACAGAGTATTGGGCTATGGTACAGGAACATAGTAGTTTGGAAGAAATCCGTCAGGCAGGGGTTCTTGAGTCAGACGATCTGTATCAAGCAGTAGCGCACGAGGCAAAAAACCGTCAAACGTATTACCAGAGTCCCGGTGCCGTTCCATTTTCCGATACCTCGAGGTACAGCCTCAATGAATACGCGCGGCACGCCGTTGTTATCTGGCTTAATTCATTGCTTGAGACTGCAGGTTTACCGCAGATCAGTAATCTACCCGTGATGGGCGCAATGGATGATCCCGCTTTTCTGGTTACTATGCTAAACCAAAACGTCTTTCTTCGCTACTTCATTAACCCCTTACGCCACGCGCTTAAGCGAGGAGAAATATCCGCAGAGAACGGTCGTACCGTGAAAAATGATCAGTACGATATTTTTGACTTGATTGAAACTGAAGTCGTCGCGCGGCCGGAGAATGCCATGCGATTAGGGGCTTTTATTAACTCGCTCGATAAGAAGGCGTTGAGCAGCGTAAAATTATTGGGTATTTACGGCGGCTGGTATCTCTATAGGTTAGAAATAGATCTTTTTGACGATAGTATTGCGTTGGTCGGGTTTTACAATTTTTCTTCACATAATTACGAATTAGGCGTTTGTATCAGCGATCCTTCATTGTCATACGAAGCAATTGTGCGGGCAGCCACGGAAAGCGGTCACCGGATAATTGATGCAACTGTTTCTGCGGTTACTGTCGATGTTTCCGAGAAGCTAAGTATCAAGCGATCTTCGTTGATGCTTTGTGAGAACTTATTGCTGCGCGGAGAAAGTTTATCGAAAGGTGTGGCTGCCGGAAGACTTGCAACGTATCCATGCGATGCAGGCGATGGGGAAGCCATAGTGCTTTTGGCGCGCAATATCGATCAGGAAATGCTTTTGTGGATACAGGAGCACCCCCAGGTACGCGGTATTATTCAAATCGAGACTCGAGGCAATATCGCCAGTCATATAAATCTTTCCTTGCAAGCTCTTAATATCCCGCGAATTCAGGTCTCAGAATATCCCGAAGCGGGCAGTCCGTTAATTACCGATGGTTCGGGAAATATCGTCGGTGTCGTTCTTACGAGATCTCGCTATCTTCCTCTGGCAAAACACCCCCATGTCTATAGAGCCGAAGCTGCCGGTTGTTACCCTTTTATGCTTTCCCAAGGTATAGAGGTAATAGCTGACGGTGATCGGGGAGAAGTGTATATCGTGGATGATCAGCATCGGAATTTATTCCAGCTGTATAAACTATCGAAGGAAGGCGCTATAGAGGCAGCCGGCTTGTTGCTGGCAGGATTAGAAAATAAAGATAAAGCGCAGGAACTTTTAACTGCATTGCTTGAGGAAAAAGGAAACAAGCTGGCACGTACGCTGCGCGTCAATCTGGCCACTATCGAGCGGGTTTGTAGTGTCGTTGAATTGGAAAACTATCATGCAGAGCTCCTCGGCCTCTACGAGCCATACCTGAAATTGGCTTTGCTTTTATCATTGCCCGTATCTGAGGAAATACGTTCCCGCTACCTGGCGTATGAAGAGGCCTATCGGTCTGCCTTGCGCAGAATAACACAGAACATATCGAAAGAGGCGCAAAGATTGCTCGATGCGTCCGTATGGTCTGCGCTTGACTTTCTTATTGCGCATACCCTTATGGGAGAGTCCGGTTATCTGGCGCGCCATGACTCTCAGGGTCTTGCGGCAGAATATCGGCATTTGCAATCCCGCCTTGCGCTTGATATGTATCAAAGGGAGGAGGGATTGCTGGCCCGGTACGCAGATAAGCTGCATCTTGCGCTGAGGTCCCATCGTATCTGGTTGCCTGCGCTCATCGGAGGCAAGGCAAGTTTAGCTTCCGCCATAGAAGAAATAAAGGAAAAAGAAGGTTTGGAATTCTTTACCGTTACTTCACATGTGTTGACGACGACGCTATACAACAGGGTCATGCAGGAACTAGCGGGCCCGATAAATGCCGTGCTTGAACTTTCTTTAAGTGACGAAGAAAAATCAGACCGCATTTCAACGCTCCTTAGGAGCAGTTCCATCATAATTAAGTTGCGTACATTCATCGCGCGGATCCTGCGTGATAATCAGGGGATATTGAGTCATCCGGCGTTTATGCGTTCTTCCAATGAACGGGAGGATCTGCTTGAGACAATGCCCGGTGCATACAAGAGCGTACCTAATATCCGCACTGCGGAAAGGATGGTTGAGGCGTTTGTCGAGATAGTCTTAAGCAATATAGTCGCTACGTTGATCCATAAAACTCTTTTTCCCTCTGCCATGGCGGTTATGGTCCAGGAGCAGATTGACGCCGATGTTTCCGGTGTCGTGCTGGTTAATTCGCAGCAGGCGGTCGTTAACGCGACGTTTGGCCTTTGCGGAGCGACCCAGGAAAAATTCAATGCGGACGTATGGAGGTATTCGTATGCAGATAGAAAAATGCATTTTTTACGGGGAGATAAGGAGTATCGGCTGGTGCCTAATCCCGAGAACGGAACATTAGAGCGGGTTGAGAACAGCGAAGAAATCCGTAGGCAGCCTTCCTTAGGCGCGTCTCTTGCAAAAAGGCTCATCGAAATCGGAGATGATTTTTATCGGGTATCAGGATTTCCCGTAAATTTTGAATTCATAGGGATAGACAATAAAATTTATATCCTACAACTGCGTAAGTGGCATAAGGACAGGTTTTCCCAGGCAGGTTTCCTTGCCAACCCTACGGCGAGGGCAGTTCCTTTTGCGCCCCAGACAAGCATCGACAACGGCGGTTTTAGCAGTGACAACCGGCGATCAAAGAAACCAGAGAGTAATTTTTCTTTCGTGTCGTTGACGAGCCTTGGCGCATCCCTGGTAGCGGTAATTGGTCTGATCTTTGCCTTGGCGCTCCCCGAAGGTTTTAACAGCTTTGTTGCTGCCTCGAATAAATTTCTAAACGCCTATCCCATTGTCCTGAGCTTAGTCCTTTTAGCTACTGCCGGCGTTTTTTATATCATTTGGCAGCATGATAGATTTAAAGAAATAGCCGAACATACCAATGAACAACTTGCGCGCGAAGCGCGGACCGATGCATTGACGGGATTAAATAACCGTTGTGCATTTAATCACGCCTTGCGCCAAGCGCTTGCACATTCAGAACGCACACGAAAATCTTTCGCTATGGGCTTAATCGATCTTGACGGTTTTAAAGCCATCAACGACACATTGGGGCATCCGGCCGGCGACGTACATCTTAAAAATACCGCGCTTGCGCTTACTTCGGTATTGCGCGCAGGCGATAAAGCGTTTCGTTTCGGCGGTGATGAATTCGCGGCCATTCTGGAAAATGTAGATAACGAGGCAGCCGTTCGCGCGTTTGCCCAGCGTTTATTCAAGGCTTTCGATGAGACAGAAAACCCCATACGTGGGAGTTTGGGGATAACCGTATATCTACCGACGGCAGCAGGGCAGAGATTAGAGCATAGCGACTTGGAAGAGCTGGGGCAGATACTATTTAAGCAGACTGATGCGGCGTTATACCAGGCAAAGGCGGTAAAAGACGGCAAGCATAGTTTCTTTAGGAGTAGCACGTATGCGCCGGAAGTCAGATTACGTACCGCTCAATACGATGTTTATGATGATGCTTCGATATTAAGCGAAGTTTTTGATAATGGCGGTTCCATAAACGACGATGCTCGGTTGCGGCAGGATAAACGCCAGGATACCTCTTCCGTGGCTGGTGGGGTCTTGGTGTCTGCCGCAGCCGATGGTTTTTCTTTGAAAGAAGAATGGAAGGTAACGCATGAAATAGGCACGGACAATTTGATTTGTACCTTTAGGTTAAAGAGAGGCATAGACGAGATCGGTTATATTAGTCTGTATGTCGAAAAGAGAGGGATCGTGCTTTTTACGTGCACCGGATTTAGGGTGAGTCCGGACGAAAGAAGAAGAGGGCTTGGTACCCGGTTGTTCTTAAGGGGGTTTGCCCTTGCGGCGCAGGCAGCGCATGAGCGCGGTTTATCCCCTGAATGGGCGATGGCTTTTTATACGATTTCAACGGAATCCGACCGTCCCCGCGTGCAGGCTCTCGGTAGATTTCTAAGAACGAAAGCAGGTTTTACGAGCTATACGGAAAACATCGAAGATGAAGCTTTGCGCGGTTTAAAACGGGATTATCCCAACCCGCGGCCGGCAGGAGAATTCGGCCAGTGGTTTAAGAGATTACGCGATATCGACATGTTAGCCGATGACGAGCGTTTTCTCGATAATGGCGGTGAGAAAAAAATAAGGAATAACGAGAGAGCGCAGCGTAAAATTTCCAAAAAATATTACACGGGTTTTCCTTGGGATGTGCCTATTCTGACAGGTTCTCTGTCCGGGGCAGGTGTTTTTCTTGCCGTGGCAGGAGTATTCTCCTTCTCTGTTCATATGCCGATCACTGCGACGATAATAATTGGTTCGATAGTATTAACGACGGGTGGAATAGTCGGGTTACTTTATTTGCTCTTAACCAGGCCGGTTTCTCAGGAGTTCGGAGAGAGGGTGGCTATTGCCGTTCGCAGCATGGGGCATACTCCGGGGACGTTAGCCATGGATGCGTTAAGGGACGCGTATAACAGCCTTGGAAAGTTAAATCGTCCGTTTTCCCTTTTGCCTGAGGTGCTATATAGCAGAAAACATATCTATGGGTTGGTCGGGTTGCGTACATTGATAAATCGAAAAACCGGGCAAGAATGTGCTCGATGGGCACCATTGCATTGGTTATGGTCAGAAGTCAGAAAAGTCACGCGACAACGGTTGCCGACGCGTTACGAGGTCGTTGTATGGTTTATCGTTCTGGGGTACATAAAACACAAAACGGTAAAGGTAAAACAACACTTACAGAAAGCGTTGGCCAAAAACAAAGTTGCTGTAAGCTCAAGCCAAAGAATATTTTTACGCAAAGCATATACATCAGTGAAGCAAGCAGACGCTATTTTAAAAAATCGGATTAATCTTTTCCGGGGTAAGCATGATCCGAAAACAATCACCGCACAGAGTCTTATAAATTTTATCCGGCAGGCATGCAGGTACAAATTTTATAGAAAATCAGAGATCGACATCCGTCAAGAGGTACAAGGGTGTTCCGTGCGTATCCCCGGTGTGCTGGAATTTAAAAACGCCGTAGCCGACGCCATTGGTAATTCAGGCAAGGCTATAATTAAAACACTTCCCTCTAAGGAACAGCTTGCTATTTCTACCGATGCGGAAAGAAGCATGATTATAGAAAACATACGGATTGCGATAAGGCGCAGGGGTGATTTTTTGGAGGTTACCCTTATGGACAAAGGCATTGGAATAGACCCCGAAAGTTTGCAAAAAGACGAAGATGGAAGATATTCTATATGCCGGTTAAATTTTTCTTCGGAATACGGAGATCACGGTCTTGGAATGACGGAAATTGAATTAGCCGTCGGCAGGGACAATCTTGCGATAAGTTCGTTAACCGCGGATAGTTTATATGATTCCGGTTTTTTTCCCATTTATAACGCTGTGTTGGATGAGATTTATTATAGAACGTTTGTCTCTGCTCCGTTAAGAACGTACGTGCATGATGTTTATCACGCTTTGTGCTATTTTTATCAATTATTTAGTCGCAATATCGACCCTATGGGTGATGTTATAGTGGGTAAGAATTCTGTGCGTGATCTTGCCCGTGATGTTTATAGATTTAGAAAAGTCATCGGCAAGGCACTTGGGGAAATGACGCATTTGCTTTCTGAGCTAGAGGTGGTTGACTCGCACCAGGACCAATTAAGCGCATACGTATAAGGTGTCTTGAAGGAGTGTCATCAGCAATTACATTCTATCACCCAGGCAGCAATTACTGTC
>JAQUOR010000004.1 GCA_028717025.1 Candidatus Omnitrophota bacterium
TTTTTATTTCTCTGGCGACTTCAAACCCCTGTTGGCCGGGTAGACGTAAATCCAGCAATAAAAGGTCGGGCCTGACCTGCGCTAATTTTTTAAGGCCCTCTTCTCCCGTCAGCGCCGTATGCACTTCGTAGCCTTCTGATTTTAAAGCAATCGAAAGCGTGATAAGTATGTCCGGTTCGTCATCGATAATAAGTATTCTTTTCTCCATAGTATCCTCCTTGTTTTTACGTTCTTTCTTTCTTGACCTTATGTGTGGTTGGCAACGTAAAATAAAAGGTGCTCCCTTTCCCGGATTCAGATTCTGCCCAAATACTACCTCCCTGAGTTTCGATGAGCCTTTTGGCAATCGCCAGGCCCAACCCGCTACCCGAGATTTGACGGACACGTGAGTCGGGAATCCTATAGAATTTACCAAATATTTTTTTTATCTCATCCGGCGGAATCCCTATGCCGCTATCGGAGACAGTGATTTTGATTTCATCGCTTATGTGCTCAAGTTTTACTTTTATCTGGCCATAATCAGGCGTAAATTTGATGCCATTGCTTATTAAGTTGGCAAAAACTCTTCTTGTCTGTTCCACGTCAAAAAAGGCAGTCATCGAATCTTTCTCTGGGGTTACTATCAAAGTCAGTTTCTTTTCCGCAGCTACAGGAAGAAACGCGGCAACTACCTCTCGAGCTAAGGATACGATATCCCGTTGCGCAATATCAATCTCGAAGACCCCTGCTTCGATTTTTGAGACATCCAAGAGATCGCTTATCATGCGTGTCTGGCGATTAGTATTGTTCAACACTATCTCCAGCAATTCTTTTTCCTGCGGGATACCCACACCCTTCCTGGAACTATCCAATAAAATACTTACGGCATTCTTAATCGAAGTAAGCGGAGTCCTTAGCTCGTGCGAGACAATCGAAATAAAATCCGTCTTCATCTTATTGAGCTCCTGCAACTGCCGGTTTGCTTCTTCGATACGCTCAATAAAATTCTCTCTTCTTCGTAAGGCAATAAAGAGAATAATTACCAAGGTACATACGAATAACGTTATGCTGATACTGAATAAACGATACTGCAATATGGGTTTTATGGGGATATTCTTTTTGATAATAACTAACCCCGCGGGTTTACCGGTAACCTCTTTTACGGGATACCCTACATAATATATTCTATCGTTAGGAGTTGAGCCGAATGTAAAATAATATCCTGTCTCCCCCGCGCGTGTCTGTTTAAAAATTTCGCGGTAAAAATATGCTTTATTAAGCACGGCTTGTGTAAATTCTCTATCGGTAGAAATAACCAGTATTCCTTTGGTATCTACAAGAAAACAATCCAGGGCGTTAGCACTGACTCGATAGCGCTCAAGCAACGTGAGAGCCCTCTCCATGTCCTGTGCGCCTCCCGAAATTAAAACAACCCGTGCTGCCGAAGATCTGCTTATAGAAATTGCGGCCTGCTCAAGTTTGGTTAATTCTCTTATTAATTGGTTAAGTGAGGAATTCTTGTTTGCCTTGCTGTTTTTTATTATCTGGATACCCGCGTAGTAATCCAAATAATTGGTAAAAAACCAGCCTGCAGCTATAAGTCCCGCCAGGGTCACAAGAATCAGCCATTTAGAAGGCTTAAAGGGAAGAATATATTTTTGAGGATGCTCGGGGATGCCGGATAATGTCTGCGGATACAGCCACAACGCTATGGCTAAGGATAACGCAAGCATTCCTCGCACTAGCTGAATAGGAAAACCGCATACCTGATAGAAAGAATCAACGTTTATACTCCTTGCAACCAAAAAATCAACGTGCGGCACAATCAAACCGGTACTTAATCCATAGAAAATGAAAATTATACCTAGCGCAATAAGACTATTGCGTTCTTTTCTCTCCAGGCGTGAAGCGCGAAAGAAAACCCAGGCGCAGGCCAACCCTGACGGTAACCCTAAAAAATACCGGATTGTAGCATTTAAACCATTTACTCCGTATCGGATTCCCAAAAAAGAAAGTGCTACAAAAACCGGGTACAGCCACAATAAACCATTTTCTTTTTTATACAGCTTTAAAAAGCTTCTTCGTGCGAACTCAAAAAGGAACACGTAAGAAAAAAAGAGGGCAATAACGCTGATGGCGGGGGTGATGTTCCGGTTGCCGATGCTTACCGTATAAATTTCAACCCATTCATTCATACCGTGGATCAGACCGAACATGCCTAAAAAAAACCACGGTAAACGGCGCGATTTATCCCGGGCGAGACTGAAACAAATCAAAGCCAGGAATAAAAACCCAAGCCCGTAAAAGAAATAGATATAGTCGAATTGGCTCTTAAAAAAGCTTGCCATGCGTTTTTTATTCTCCTACGCAAAGATATGTAATACTCTTTTTCGCTTTTTAAGGCTTAGTCTTGTTTACTTCATCAAACAGTCGCTGGAATTTTTTGATTTCTCCCTTTATGTCTTTCTTGGTAACCACTGCCGATATTGCGCATATACTGTCTGCGCCCGCACGGATGACGCTTTGCGCGTTAGAGAGGTTTATCCCGCCAATGGCGACAATCGGGATTTCGCCATGTTCTCTTATCCTTTCTATAAGGGAAATACCTACCGGCTGGCCTGCATCCACTTTTGTACCCGTGGTAAATATGGGGGAAACTCCCAGATAATCGGCGCCTTGTCGTAAAGCGATAAGGGCCTGTCGCAAATCATGCACCGTAATGCCGATGATTTTATTTTTACCCAAGAGGCTGCGCGCAACGGCAAAGGGCATATCGTCCTGTCCTATATGCACGCCGTCTGCATTAACCGCAAGCGCGATATCAATCCTATCATTGATTAAAAGAGCCGCTTTTTTACAAATCCTACGCAACGCCAGCGCTTCTTCGTAGAGAGTCCTGCTTAAAGCTCCCTTATTGCGGTATTGGATAACCTTAACGCCGGCGCTCAGCGCGTCTTTTACATTGCGTAAAGTACCGGCCGCACTTAAACGCTCATCGGTGATAAAATAATACCCCTTCATATTTTCTCTACTCTCTGCATTCTATCGACGGTTTTTCCATCGAGATTAAAAAGGCAATCGAACAGCTCTTCTTTAAAATGTGCCGGGCCCTTCGCTTTTTGGACGGCACATTCGGCGGCAATTTCAAAGCAGAGAAGCCCGCAGCACGCGGCAAAAGCCAAATCAGGTTCAACCGCAGCGAATGTCCCGATAACCGAAGTCGCCATACATCCGGTTCCCACGACGTGCGTCATCATCGTATGGCCGTTTTTTACAAGGTACGTAGTAACGCCGTCAGCGACAATGTCTTCTTTGCCGGTTACTACCACCGTTGCGTGATACTTAAGGCTCAACGCGCGCGCGACCGCCACCATGTCGTGCGCAACTTCTGTTGAATCGACACCTTTCGTTTCTACGTTCTGGCCCGCTATTTTGGCAATTTCGGAAGCATTTCCTTTTATAATGTTGATCGTAACTTCCTTTAAAAGTTCAAAACATTTTTCATCGCGAAAGGCGGTTGCTCCGGCACCGCAGACATCGAGTATAACCGGAATCCCTTTTTTATTGGCGCTAAGGGCTGCGATTTTCATTGCCTCGACAAAGTCAACGGTCAAAGTACCTATATTAAGCACCAAGCTCAAAGCAAGGTTGCTCATCTGAGCAACTTCTTGCGCTGCATGAGCCATGACCGGGGAAGCACCAAGGACCTTTACGATGCTTGCGCAGTCGTAGATAGTGACCCAGTTCGTTAAATGATGCACAAGGGGTTTCTGTTGTCTGATTTTCTCCAACAAGGGGTACGCGGGAATCGTTAGTGTATGCATGGAAAGACCTCCGTAGGTTTTACGGACGTTAAAAAGAAGGTTATCGGCCGTACGGGGATATTTCGCGCAAGCGTTTGACCACTGCAGGTAAGTGTTCGACGATATGTTCTATGTCGCCTTCATCATTATAGCGGCTTAAGCTGAAACGGATAGAGCCTTGCAGATAGGTAAAGGGCACTCCCATGGCGCGCAAGACATGTGAGGGGGTCAGGGAGCCTGATGTACACGCCGAGCCGCTGGATGCTGCGATTCCTTTTTCATCGAGCATAAGCAAAATCGCCTCGCCTTCTATGAATTCAAAACTGATATTACTGGTATTAGGCAGGCGCTGTTCTCTATTGCCGTTGATGCGCGAATTTGAAACTTTTGCTAACAGTGCGTTTTCCAGGGTATCGCGTAATTTTTTCACGCGCGTATTTTCATCGTTGATTGCCTGGGCGGCAAGTTTGCAGGCAACACCTAAACCGACGATTGAAGCTACGTTCTCCGTGCCGCCGCGCCGGCCCGCTTCCTGGTGCCCTCCGATTAAAAAGGGACTGAATTTTGTTCCCCGGCGCACGTATAATGCTCCCACACCCTTAGGAGCGTGCAATTTATGCCCGGAAAGCGAGAGTAGATCAACCGGTAATTCGGTCAATTTAAAAGGGACTTTTCCCACTGCCTGGACCGCATCGGTATGAAACACAACGCCGCGCACCCGTGCGATTTCCGCAATCTCCTCGATGGGGAATATGATTCCCGTTTCGTTATTCGCATACATAATAGAAATAAGCGCCGTATCGTGATCGATTGCCGATTTTAATTCTTCAAGGTCAAGTAAACCTTCGTTGTCCACATTAAGATACGTTACCCGGTAGCCGGTAGTCTCAAGATATTTGCATAAACTTAAAACCGCCGGATGCTCTACTTTGGTGGTAATGATGTGCCGTTTTTCCGGGTTAGAACGCAGGGTACTTACGATGGCGGTATTATCGCTTTCGGTGCCGCAACTGGTAAAAATAATTTCCGAGGCCTCATTTGCACCTAAGAGACTTGCAACGCTCTGGCGGGCCTGTTCAATATCGTGGTGCACTTGTCCCCCAAAAAGATGCATGCTGGAAGGATTGCCATATTTTTCTGTTAAAAAAGGATGCATCGCCTCAAGGACTTGCGGAGCGGCCATGGTGGTCGCGTTATTATCGGTATAGACGAGTCTCATTCTTTGGTCTCCTGCACAATAATATTCTCATCAATGAATTCGCGTAATTTCGATTCTACCAGCGCTTTTAAAGTAATGCCTGTCGCCGGACACCCCAAACAGGTGCCTAAGAATTTTACATATACGGTATTGCGGTCGATGTCGACCAGCTCAATGTCTCCGCCGTCTGCTTTTAAATGGGGGCGGATTTCGCGCTCTATGGTTTCCTGGATCAAAGAAATCCGCTGTAGATTAGTCATCCCTTTCTTGACTGCTTCTTTGGCCGGTGCTGGCTTCTTGGTAGATTCCTTGTCCCAGAATTCCTTTAAAAGTTTTTCTATTTCCGGCTTACATTTACCGCATCCGCCGCCTGCTTTGGTATAATTAGTGACCTCTTCGACAGTCCTTAGATTGTTTTCCTTGATGGCGCGAATGATCTTTTTGTCGGTAACACTGAAACATTTACAGATTATTTTTTCTTCGCCGACCATTTCTTTTTTTATCGGCGCACCTCGGTAGTTAGCAATCGCTACTTCCAAAGCCTCCATGCCCATAACAGAACAATGCATTTTTTCTTCGGGAAGGCCTCCAAGATAATCAGCAATGTCTTTATTGGTGATTTTTGCTGCCTGCTCTATGGTCATGCCTTTGATCATTTCAGTCAATGCCGACGAAGAAGCAATAGCGCTGGCACAACCGAAGGTCTGAAATTTTGCGTCAAGGATCTTACTCGTTGTTTTGTCGATGCGTAAGGTAAGACGCAGCGCATCTCCGCAGATAATGCTTCCTATTTCCCCTACTGCATCGGGGTTTTCGATTTCTCCAACGTTGCGCGGGTTTTTGAAAAATTCCTTAACTTTATCGGTATAGTCCCACATTGAGTCTCCTTTTAACGCTAATGACCGCTAATCACCCGCCGCTTTCGGCGAGGTCTCGCCGAGAGGCGGAAAAACGCTAATTGCCGCTCATTATTCGCGAAAATTAGCGTTCTTTAAATTCGCGGTAATTCGCGTTTAGTAAATGAATTCTACTGTGCGGCTGCATTTTCGTCAAGAGCTATGAAAATGTCCCGCCGAGTCTTGAATGCAGGCGGGACTAATCGCCGCGAATTTGGGAAACACTGATGTACGCTAATATTAGCGGTCATTGGCGTCTTTTCTGTCTGCCGGCAGACAGAATTCGCGTAATTCGCGTCCCTTTAAGAACGTATCATAATAAGCAGCATCTTAAATTTGGCGATCGCCTTAAGCGAATGCGGCGCACCTTGCGGCATTATGATCATTTGACCCGCTTTAAGATTAAAAACTTTTTTAGAAACAGTGATTTTTGCGCTGCCGTCAAGAATATACACCAGGGCATCAAAAGGAGCAATGTGCTCACTTAAACCCTGACCTTCATCAAAGGCAAACAAGGTTACGGTGCCTGTTGTTTTCTTGATGACTTCCTGACTGACCACGCAGTTTCTCTGGTAATCAAGGAGTGTATGCATATTGATCTTCTTACCCATAAGCGCTTCTGTTTTTTTCTTCATGCGTTCTCCTTTAAAAACTTATTTTTTCTCCTTGTAATATACCCGGTAATTTCCGGATATCGATACGCAGACCCCCGTCGTGTTCAATCTTTATGGTATAAAGCATACCGGGAACAAATCGTGTGCCCGGAGCTTCTATTTGCGCATTCTTAATTCCTACGTCGCGGGCAGCTAAAGGGTTGAGTGCATAATCCCAGAATTGCCGCCAGAGTTTCTTTTCAAAAGCACTCGTGCGCGCAAGGGCATATCCCGAAGGGACTTCGTTGACTTTATTAATCGGGAACGTTTCAGCACCCTCATCCGTAAGCGCAAATGCTTTTAAGAACAAGTACGCGCTTTTACCTTTTAAGGGGTGCGCTTTTTGTACGTAGAAATCGTCAAACCGTATCACCATCGACTGGAACTGAATGATATTTCCTGAAAAGGTAAAATACTGCGGCATAAGAGGTTTCTGTTGTGCGTCATATTCAAGAAATTTTATCGTAGTGTAGGTTTTTTTCGTAGCAGGATCGACGCGTATATCACTTACGACCACCTCGGCAACGCGTGAATCCGCACTTAAACGTTTGATAATTTCCTGCAAGGCAAAACGTTCGTAAAGCATATGGAAAAAATAGAAAGAAGCGGCAAGGATAACAATGGTAACGATACTGGTGAGTATGGTTCTTATGGATTTCATGCGCACCTAAAAAAGCGGCTAAGGCTTATCGGCTACGATTACCGGAATGCCAAAGGATTACGCGGTGAGTTGCGGTACTATTGTTCCTGCGCCTTGATCTTGCTTATTGCCGGAAGGATCACTATTTCAACGCGCCGGTTCTGCTGTTTACCTTTAAGCGTATCATTGGAAGCAACGGGTTTATACTCTCCGTAGCCATTGGCAGAGAGCCGCTCCGGCTTGATACCTGCTTCATCAATAAAATAATGCAGCACCGCAAGCGCGCGGGCGCTGGAGAGCTCCCAATTTGACTTCCAGCCGGAATGTTTTATGGGATCATTGTCGGTATGCCCTTCTATGGCGACATTGGAATCAGGTACGTTGGCGTTGAGTACCTGCGCCACTTTCTTTAGCGATTCTTTCCCGTCAGAGCGTATCTGGTCTTTCCCTGAATCAAAGAAAACTTCTGCCAAAAAAGTAATGACCAGGCCGCGTTCGGTCATCTGGAGCTTTGCTTTGTAATCACCCAGTTCTTTCTGTAAACTTTGGGCAAGCTCTTCTTTTGCTTTTTCTAAGCTTGATACTTCCTTTTCTTTTTCGCGGGAGCAACGCGCAAGCTCTCCCTTTAACCGTTCTATTTCTTTTGCCGAGTCGTTTTTCTTAAAAAGACTCGCGCAGCCGGAAAAAGAAAAAAGAGAAATTACCAATAAGGTAAAAATAAAAAAATTATTTCTCATGGTTCTCCTTCTTACTTAAAAAGTATCATTTATTATCGCACCTTCCACTCATAATTTCCCGTGCCCCCGTCAAGCACTTCTATGGGGGTACCGGAAGAGGCGGTTTCCTGGAGTTTCTTGGCATAGAGTTCTTTTATGCTCTCCACAGAAGTCCCATTTTTCCTGGCAAGACCCTGATAAATAATCATCCTGTCGTTATTTTCCTCCTGCACCAGTTTCTTCGCATTGGCGTCAGCGGCGGATGTATCGCGTATATCTACAAGGCCGGATTTATTTTCTCCGATTACTCCACGCGTCTGCCATGACACAAGTTCAGCGCGTCTATCCTTGCGCCGCAGTGCTGCAGCCTCTATGTCGGGGCTTAAATCCTGCGCATACGCTTCTTCAACAACGTATCGCAACATGCTCTGACCGCTTATGGGCTTGGTTTCCGACTGGTTGCCTGAAACAATATTTTCAATTGCATCGATATCTTTGACCACGTGCTGATAGACATCCAGACGCATGGAAATATCAACTTTAATCGGCTCTTTCGGCGCTTCAATACGTACTTTTGCGCAGCCTGAAAGTGCAAACGTCATGCAAAGAATTGCTGAAAGAATCGTTTTCATGCTCCACCCCCTCCTCTCTTTATGATCCCGGATATTCCCTGTAACGCATCGTGCAAATTTATCTTAAAGTTGCTTCTGCCTTTATCGCCTTCAAGCACAATACCGAGGATTAATGCACCGTTGGCCAAGGATGCATCCATGGCCCCTTTATTATAATAATAATCTTTGAATCTTTCCACTAAAATATCTTCCGGTATCGATGTCCTTTGCGCTATATCTTTAAGGAATTTTCTATCGGTAATGGTGAGGTTGCCTCCCGGAGACAGCGCGGCGAAATTACCGTCAAAAGAACCTATTTTTGCGCCTTTGCCGTTGCAATACAAATTCCCTCTCCATGTACCGGTTATCGTAAATTTATCTTTCAATTCAAAATCCTCGGGAATCATTGCTACATCCAGATCGAAGAATCGTAAAGCAAAAGTGTAAACTGGTGCGGTGCGTAACGATAGTACGATGTCGCCTTTAAGCGTACCATTAAAAAGACGGGCATTGAGCTGCGTAAGCGAAAACGTGTCCCCGGAAAGCCGGGCGCTTCCGCTGATGTCTTGTATTTTTGCTTTTTTATACCCTATCTCTTTGACCAGAAATTCGCCCGCAGGACTATCCTGATTAACGGTGCAATGGGCTTTTTGGATATTTATCTCCCCCAAAGCCAACGAATCAAGGGAAACAGTTAACCGATGCATTACTTGTCTAAGGGCATCGAACGTTAACGATACCACGGCGCGCATGCGGATATCCTGCGCCTGTATATTAATGCGTGCGTTTACCGCCTCAATAGTCTGAACTTTAAAGAAAGGTTTCCCTGCCGGATTTATGTGTTTTGTAAATTCTAAAATATTTTTGTGCGGGGTATCGATATTACTTGTAATATCGCTTAGTGTCACGCGCGTAATGTTTTTTTTAAAAAGAGAAACAAACGTATACTCAACGCGTATTTTTTTAACTTTAACCGCGTATGCTTTTTCTTTCTTGATCTCTACATCGTTAAGTTCAAGTGCGCGCGTAAGTTCTAAGGTGGCGCCTGCGATAGAAACGCTGCTGCCGGGAAATGTGTTTTGAAGTTGTTTTTTGGCAGTGGCCACAATGAACTGCTTATGGGAGATAAGTAGAATAAACATCGCAAGGACAAAAAGCAGGATACTTAAGCCCCGCACCTTAAATATGTTTTTTCTTTGCTGCATATTGCGCGTCCTTGAAAAGAACATGGGCGGTTATGCGAATGCATAGCCGCCCATGTTTGAATGTCTACTTGCTTACTGGCTGGTTATCGATGGAAACGAGACTTAATTCGCCGTTAACGACTTGCGCAACCACCACTACGTCTGTTTTACTGTCGACCTTCTTTAAGAATTCTTCAACTTTGACGTTGGAATCTTTGTCAAACTTAGAAAGCTTTCCGTCTGCAAAAATAGCATAACCGCTTGAGGCACATTTGAGAGCGCACTCTTTTGTATGAGTCTTAATAAACGCTGTCAATTCCTCCGGCTTCTGGGTACCTGCACACATGTTGTCAATAATGGTCCCGGTAAGCGTTACCGTCGCAGGCTCTACTGCGGGTACTGTTTCAGGCGTTGTCGCTGTTGTTGCAGCGGCTGTTGCGGCTGCCTTAGGCGCTTGTGCAAAAGCCATTGACGCTACAAGACAAAAAGCGATGCTTAAAAAAACTAGCTTCTTCATCTTGGTTCACCTCCTTCCTTTTTTTGGTTGTTTTTAAAATGGATAGCGAAGATATGCGTGAAGTGTTTTTGGGGATCGTTAGATAGGGTCCATGGTTTATGGATTGATATTATCTTAATAAAAGCATACTTACATACCAAGTAGAACTATGTTTATCACTACGCACGTTGTTTGTCAAATGAAATATATAACCGTCCGCAAGCTTCAGGCTACAAGCTATTTAGCTTGTGAGCTCTTACGTAGTTTAAAACTCATGAACTCAAGAGCTAATGAACTTATCTTGTAACGATTAAACAAGATCGATCTCCACTTCCTGGGTATGTATAACCGTGTTATGAATGGGACAATTCCTGATGAAGCGTAAAAAAACGTCCTGTTTATCGGCAAGCTTGGCGTCGGTGTGCACGTTTACTTTAATGTTGACCAGACGCGCCGGGGTATCCTGACTAAAATCAGCAGAAGCAACAGCATTAAGTTGTTTAAAATCAATCGTGTGCGTTGTAAGGTAGCGCAACGCATATACGCCCACGCAGGCGGCAAGAGAAGAAAGAAATAACTCCAGGGGGTTAGCGCCGCCGGCCGGCTGACCCTCCTTCTTTTTGTCTACATACATCGTTACTTCATTCGTGTGTGTCTTGACTTCGAAAGCATCGCCTTTCAAGAATCGTAATTCTACTTTTGTTTCCATTGAACCTCCCTTTTTAAAACGCAGATTCTCGCAGATTACACACAAATAGTCACAGATTTATCTGCGTCTATCTTTTAAGCAACAGCACAAATATATTTTCCGCCAATTCCTGGTCAACTGCAAAAGTAGAAGCGCCCATTTCGAATACAAACGAGGGAAATCGATGCAGCAACCGTATCTCGTTGCCGGGCAACATACCCATCGCAATAAGTTTTTTGAGCGCTTCGCTGTCGTGCGTATTAATATAAGCGATTTTCCCCGTTTCCTGCGGCAGAAGCTCTTTTAAAGGGACGATTAACCGCCGCGGCACTTTTTCGAAACTCTTGCAGCAGGACCCTGCGGGAATTGGTTTGTTGTGAGGGCATCTTTTGGGGTGACCCAGGAGAGTACAGATGTTATCCTCCAGGCCTTGATGCAGGCCGTGTTCGAATTTACAGCTTGCTTCATGCATCAAAGGGTCTTTAACGTCAAAAATGTCCGCTAAGAGTCTTTCTGCCAGGCGGTGCCTGCGCACGCAGAGCGCTGCCTCTTTTAAACCTTTCTCCGTGAGTAAAAATTCATTTTTCATATCAATGAATCCCTTATCCGTTAACGATTCTGTTTCCGGTTCATCCTTCAGCACTTTTATGTCGGGCTTATTCTTGTTTTCTTTTATCTCAATCCACAAAAACTCCAGCACTTCTTCTTCTCTATCCGTCAATTTATCCATACCATCCTCCTCTTACGCGAATTTACACTAATTCATTCGGGTAATTCGCGTCTTTACAGGCCGGCGATCACTAATATTCTGTTTAAAACAATCCCGGCACTAAATGAAAAAACCAGGATAAAAACAGTTATGCCCAGAGCCATCTTTATTCCCCGTTCTTTAATATTCATTAAAAACTGCGCGATGCAGGGAAGAAAAAGCGTCAATACCACGGCGCATACGATTATTTCGCGCAGGGCCAGTGCGCCTTGTTTTTCTAGATCATAAAGCCCTGCTGCACCGTAATCCCTTCTGAAAAATCCAAAGAGGAACACGCTTGAAAGTGAGTCCGGCAGTCCCATGAGCCGCAACGGAGCGTGCAGGGCCTTAAGAGTGATATCGAAAATTTTGGTGATTTGCCCTATCCAGATCAAAACACTTGCCCAGATAAAAAGCGGTAATACTTCTTTAAAATACCAGATAAGCCTGCTGTACGTTTTGATGAGAATGTTACTTAAGCGCGGCAGCCGCAAAGGGGGCAATTCGATATAGAACGAAGGCCTCTTGCCCTTGAGTATCTTATTAAGGAGAAACCCGGAAACCGTAAATATGCCCGTTATGGTAAAAAACCAGATAACCAGCCCTAAGCTGCTTTTTGAAAGCACTGCCATAATGACTCCCAACTGTGCAGAACAGGGAACGCTTAAGGAAAGAAGGAACGTGGCGATGATCCTTTCCCGTTTACTCGGCAATACCCGGGTAACCATAGTTGCCATAGTGTCGCAGCCTAAGCCCAGCACAATGGGGATCACCGCTCTGCCGCTTAAGCCTATCCTTTTAAATAACCTGTCCAGCATCGCTCCCATGCGGGGTAGATATCCCGTATCTTCGGCAAAGCTGAAAACAAGGAAAAATATCCCTACGATGGGGAGCACGATAGCGACCGCGTAACGTACGCCTAAAGTTATAATGCCGTAATCTCCCACGAAAAGCGAGGTTACTACCGGATAAGGAACCAGTTTCTGGAAAAAAGAAGTCACGGGAGGATTGATATGCGTTGTAAAAAACGTCTCAAGGAAATCCACGAGGGTCCCTGCTCCGAACTCACCGACAAACTTATAGAGCCCCACATAGAGAAAAAGGAGCAAGAGCGGTAACCCTACCAGAGGTTTCAGGGTTGCATCGTCTATGCGCGCCAGAAAGCCTCCGCTTTTATGTCTCTTTGAACGCACGGTTGAGCTGATAATTTGCGCTGCGTGTTCCTGACAGGAGAGATTCACCACATATTCTATGGGCACGGAGAGTTTTGCCTGGATTTCCTTTTTTATTGCGTCAATTACGTCGGTTTCCTCTCCCTGTTGCCTGGTAAGTTCGAAAATATCTTTATCGGATTCCAAAAGAAGGAGGCTTACTGCCTTTTTTGAAAAAGCATAGTCCCTGGTAAGCATCTTCGTAACTTTTTCAATGCCTTCTTCAAGGGTTGAAGAATACCGCATCATTAACCCTTGCGTAATAACAACGTCATTGGCAATGGCATTTTTAAGCTCTCTTATTCCCTTGTGCGTTATGGATATCGTGGGAATCACCGGGACACCCGTAAGAACAGAGAGCCTATCGATATCTATGGTCGTGCCCTCCTTGGCTGCTTCATCCATGATATTAAGGACCAGAATAACGGGTAAGCCGGCCTCTTTTAACTGCAGTGTCAAAGGTAACGTTCTGAGAAGCTCCCGCGCAGCCACGACGTGTAAAACAACGTCGGGATTATCCTGCGCAAGCACAAGCCTGGCAATCCTTTCCTCTTCGCTTAAAGGAAGCAATGAGTACATTCCCGGCGTATCGATGATCTCGTACTCTGCGTCCTTTATCCTGATTGTGGCGCGAAAAATCTCAACGGTAGTGCCCGGGTAATTAGAGACCGTTGCGTAGCGGCCGCTCAAATCGTTAAAGATCGACGACTTACCGACGTTAGGCGCACCGACAATGACTATTTTTTTATGTTTCATCTTCTCTTCTTGGCCCTGCACTGAGCGCATATGCCGGAAATCCTTAAAATGTGGTTTAAAGGAAAAAATCTTTTGCTGCGACAGAGGCGTGTCTGTAATCTTTCTATTGCCGGCGCTTTAAACTCGATGATACAGCCGCAGGTCTGGCAATAAAGGTGATCGTGATGTTCGTTGACTGCTGCTATCTCATACATTTGAAAATCGCAGCCTAGATCAACGCCGCGCAAAAATCCTTTCTTCACGAATAAACTTACGCTTCTGTACGCGCTTGCCCGAGAAATCGCAGACTTCGTACGTTTTAAACAGCACAGCACATCCTCTACGGAGAAATGGCGCATGGGAAAAGTCGTAATCAGTTTAACCAATTCCTCGCGAGGCTGCGTGTGGCGGATACCGTATTTTTTTAAGATTTCGGTAATTTCCATATTTGAGACTGAGTCTCAAATAAGGATACCACAGAATACCCCCGTGTCAAGCACTTCGCTAAACTATTTCTCAACTTCACAATAAAAAAAGGGCAAGCTTAATCGGGCACCCGCCTGGCGTACACAATGTCATAATAACGATAGCGCCGATCGGCGACGCTTACGAAGCCCGTATCGTCACAGGGCTACGGTAATCGGCATTATATTTCTTAGATATTTATGACGCTGCCATTCACCGTAGGACGAAACGGGCATCGTTACCCTTACCTTTACCGAAAGACTTAAAAACTATACGGCAGGGTAGGGATTAAAAAGAGTACGCAGATTTTTACGTTCAAATCATTGAAGGGTTAAAATAATTATCGGCGGTATTCAAGCAGAATAGCGGTAATGTCGTCAAACTGCGCAGGGCCTTTAGAAAATTCAAACAATTTTGCGGTTATGTGATTTAAGGCTTTTTCTTTTGATAAAGAAACATTCCGGGAAAAGACCTCTTTCAAGCGCTCCATGCCGAATTCCTCCCCTTTTCTGTCGCGCGCCTCAGTAATGCCGTCGGTGTACAAAAGAAATTTATCGTCTTTTGCAAGAGACACCTGAAAGGTCTCGTACTCCACTTGATCGAGAATTCCCAGCGGCGGACCCGCTACAGGAAGCACTTCGCTCACCTGCCCGCCGCGCTGAAGCGCAAGTATCGGTAAATGACCGGCACAGGAAGCTTCTAAAACATTCTTTTCTGCGTCAAATATCAGATAAAGGGCCGTCACGAACCTGCCCTCTAAAACCTGGCACAGTTCCCGGTTGATTTGCGCCAGCACTTGGCTGGGATTATCGTTTACGCGGGCAAAAACCCTAAAAAGTGAGACAGTCTGGGCCATGATAAGTGCGGCAGGAACTCCTTTTCCCGATACGTCACCGATAAATACTCCCAGGCGCTTATTAGGTAACGTGACGATATCGTATAAATCACCGCCGACAAATTTTGCAGGCTGCATGAACGTAGTAATACCTATTGCGGGATGCTCTTGTATATCCTTGGGTAAAAAGCTCTTCTGTATCGCACGCGCAATATCCAGTTCTTTCTCAAGGAGCTGGCGTTTGTGAATCTCGCTAATGAATTTATAGAGGGTCGCTGCGATGTAGGTAAGAGCGATGACCAATAAAGGTAGAAATAGGTTTATCCATAGACCTAAGAAAATCAATAACGCGGCAGCAATACAGAAATAACTTACGCTTATAATACATGTTTCAACAAGCGCCCGTAAAGGATTAAAGTATAGGCACACCGCCAAGCTTCCAAGAAAAATAAGAATGATGATCCCGATATTGACCAGGGGATCGACCTCAACAATAAATTTTTTATTAAGTATGCTGTTGCATACGCTTGCCTGAAGCCCTAACATCGGATATGCTTTTTCAAAAGGCATTGCTTTTAAGTCATGGGTGCCCGTAGCAGTAAGCCCGATAAAACATATTTTATCTTTAAGGAGCGAGAGATCATACGCCGGAGCCTTACCTTGCATCGTGTCGCGATATGCCGCGATGATCTGCGCATAGGAAAAATGAATAAAGGATTTAGTCCAACGGTCGGGATAATTCACCATAAAGGAAGCGTGTGAAGAAATGGGCAGAGAAATTTTCTTATCGATATTCACCCGCCTGCCTTTAAACTCCGGCGTACGCGTATCTATGCCCAAAACATCGCAGGCAACTTTTAAAGCCAGCTGCGGCACAAATGTATTCTCGTATGCGATAAAAAGCGGAATTCTTCTTATTTTTCCGTCAATATCAGTAAAAGTATTAATGTGCCCGGAGCCGTGTATGGCCTGCATAAAGTCAGGAAATATTCCCGCGGAAAACGCATTGCTTTCAAGAGGGTCGTAAGACCTTTCCTGCTTTTCTTTAATATCCAATGCCACGGGAAGATATATGTTGCCGCTTGCAGCGATTGCCTGTGCAAACGCAGCGTCAACCCCTGCGGTACTATCGCTTTTTTCGCTAAAAAGAATATCAAAGGCAACCGCTTTAGCCCCTGATTCTTTGAGGATCCGTAATACATCAGCGTGATAGTCGCGCGGAAGAGGCCAGGAGCCCAGTTGTTCCAGAGTCACATCATCAATTTCAACAATGACGATATCTTTCGAAATGGCTTGCGGCGGTCGAAATTTTAAGCGTAAATCATAGGAAACAAGTTCGAGACCATCGAAAAGGCGGATATACGTACTTACGGTAATGAGGATGACGGCAGCAATAATTATCCAGAATTTAAGAGGGGTCCTTTTGAAAAAATTCATCGGAATGCAACTGATTGGAAAAATAGTGTAAATTTATAGCCCGCCACCAATGCTTTATCATATGGGGGTGGGTCCGCTTCCGGGAGAAAAACAGCGGAAATTCGCGTTTGTTCGATTATTGATGTTAATCTGCTTTCAAAGATTAAGAGATGATTCCAGAGATTTTTATCGCTGCAATCTTTCCCTAATCTGTGTAATCACAGTTTACAGTTTTCTTATTGTAAACTAATTCGCGTTTTCTAAAATCTGTACTGCCAGCCGCCGGTAAAAACGTTTTCGAAATACGTCTCAAGGTGATCGTTCGAATAGCTATTGCGGCGCGTGTAATAGGCAGTAAGTGAATTGTTCTTGTTCAATTGATAGGTTGCGCCTATTGTTGCTGAGTAGTAATTAACTCTTTCTTTGTAATCGCGCAGCGTTACCGTACGGGAATAATCCTTATGCATGACCGTGGCTCTTGAAAAGAGACGCAACGAACGTATTAATTGATAATCAAGATACGCGCCTGCTTCATAGGACTTATAGTCATAAAAATCCTGATATATGGCGTTTGAAGTATTAACGGAGTATTTGCCGTTGAGCCGCGCGAACAGGCGGGGAGTAATGTTGGAACCGATGCTATAATCGATCGTATACCGGTCGTCGTGCCGCTTCTTATCCTGTAATACGTTTAAACTCTCTCCTAAAGCATCTTTGTCGGTATAGTGCTTAAAACCCTCCTCGAAACGCACCTGATGGTATACATTCCTGAAGATGTTCTGTCGCAGATACACAAACCCTTTGTGCATGAGAAAATTGCCGTCTTCGTTATGAGGATAGTAGAGGATCCCTAAGTCATACCCGGTACCTACGCTAAACGCTTTATAGCGTTTATGCAGGCCTAAATTAAAATGGTTTAAGATGTTGGAGGCATCGGTAAACTCGTTATAGTTTAAAACGTCCAGATCATAATCAAAGGTAAACTTGATGCCTTCCGACCATTTGATATTTTCAAGCCAGGGCTTGCTAAAGCTCATCGAGAGCGCAAACTCCTCAAATACGTCTCCTTTGCGTGCGTGGTCCAAGTTGACGTTACTGTCGTAGCCGGAATAAAGACCTACGCGCGGGGAAAACTTATAGGGGAGCAGGAACTTATGCAATTCCCGCAAATCCAGGCTTTTCGCTTCCTGCTCGTCTTTTGTTTTCGCTGTCTCAGCGGCACTGGTCTGGCAAAAAGCGTTTTCGTTTCCCAAAAGCGCGCTGACAGTCAAAAGAAAACATATTACAAGAATAAATCGATATTTCATATACCTCCCTTTATTGAGGGCCGTCGACATTCAGGATCTTCGTCACCAACCGTAGTCGTAGCCGCCTTCGCCGCCTTCGTCGCCTTTATCGCTTCCGCCGGAACCGCCTTCATCCCGCGGCCTACCCTCTTCATCTCTGCGGGCCCCTTCAAATAAATTATCCTTATAATCCTGTTGCTGGTCCTGCCGTAAGTCATCAGTAGAACCGTTCCCATCTTCGCTTCCGCGTAAATCCTCTATATAATCCATAAAATCCTGCCAGGCTTTTAAATCCTCTGCAGAGAGTTGAAAGCTTGCGCTTAAATTGCCGTCCGCATCGACAGTAACTCCTAAGCCGGCCAAAAGATCAAGGGCTTTCTGCAAGAGCCCGCTGCTATCTAATCCCTGCACATTGACCACACTTTGAAGGCACTGGATGATGCTTACGCCGTTATTAAATTCTACGGACTCCCCTGTTCCGCGCACTCCGGCAACTGCGGTAGGCGTGCGGATTTCGAATTTCTCTACTTTTTTTATATCGTCGATCAAGGCAAACACTCTTCCCTGGGGCAAGCTGATATTGACCGGTTTTATTTCGGTAAGCGTTATTTGGGAATTTTCCCTTACTGTCAGTATATTTTTCATCTGGTCGTCGAAAATAAGCGTGCACTTGGAATCCTTGCCTGTCTTAATTTCTGCCAGCGCTTCTAAGAACGTATTGGTCGCGGCCTTCTCCCAGGAAGCAGCAGGGCCCTTTTTAACCGAGACATCTCCTTTAACGTCAATGATCTTGGCAGTCTGGGCGAATGCGCTAAAAGAGAACAAGAGACAGATACAGGATAATATCAGTTTACGTGTCATAACAGCCTCCCTTTTTAACAATGCATTAGTATATCTCGATTCAATTATATCGTAAAATCATTACGTACCAAAGCCGGTACCACCGCCCGTACCGCCTGAGGACCGCTCATCCCTA
The DNA here is from genome assembly GCA_028717025.1 of Candidatus Omnitrophota bacterium. GTDB lineage: Bacteria > Omnitrophota > Gorgyraeia > Duberdicusellales > 4484-171 > JAQTOI01. The sequence continues at coordinate 18,537 of JAQUOR010000004.1, forward strand.
CGTTCATCTTCATACGCGGCGTCTGAGCGTTCCTGCTGTCGGTCCTGTTTTAATTCATCGAGGGAAGTTGAGCCAACTCCATTATCGCCGCCTCTCGCCTGAGCATTTCGCTGCATATGCCCGAGGGAAGCTTCGAATCTCCTCCACTCCTGCAGGTCACCCTCACTTAAGGAAAATGCCTGTCCGAATGCTCCGGCGTTATCGACATTAATACCAAAACCTTCCAAGAGAGATTGTTCGTTTAAGCTTTGTCCCTGGGCACCTAAACCCTGTACGTATACTGCATCCGCAAAGCACTTAAAAATGCTCATACCTCCATTAAATTCTACGGACTCCCCTGTTCCACGCACTCCGGCAACTGCGGTAGGCGTGCGGATTTCGAATTTCTCTACTTTTTTTATATCGTCGATCAAGGCAAACACTCTTCCCTGGGGAAGGGAAATGTTTGCAGGTTTTATGTCTTCCAGTTTGACCCAGGAGTTTTCTTTCAATGTCAAAATGTTCTTCATCGTCTCATCGAAGCTCAGCGTGCATTCGGACTTAGCTCCTGTTTTAACTTCCGCCTGTTTACCTAACATGGTAGAAATCTTTGCTTTTTCCCAAGGAGCGGATGCGTCTTTCTTAATCGAGACTTTTCCTGTCGCGTCAATGATTTTAGCGGTCTGAGTAAATGCGCAGGGAGAGAATAATAATACGCACGTAAAAAACAATGCAATGCTACGCTTCATGATATCTCCTTAATGGATCCCGCTTGTGGCGGAACGGATTACTTCGTAAGCTCTTAAGCTGACAGGCTCGCGAGTGCTTTAAGAAACTTACGGACTAATGAACTTAAATATCCTTTACACTAATCACACACTGTTTCGTTTCCGACAGTGCGGCATCTCTCGCGACTCTCCTCGTCTCTTCTTTCTCTCTCTAAAATAGTATCGCCATAATCCTGACGGGTATCCTGCTTTAACTCATCAAGGGAAGCTGAACCGGCCCTGTTGTCGCGTCCGGTGCGTTCGGCATCCCTTTGTATGTGTTCTGCGGAAGCTTCGAATCTTCTCCATTCCTGCAGGTCACCCTCACTTAAGGAAAATGCCTGTCCGAATGCTCCGGCGTTATCGACATTAATACCAAAACCTTCCAAGAGAGATTGTTCGTTTAAGCTTTGTCCCTGGGCACCTAAACCCTGTACGTATACTGCATCCGCAAAGCACTTAAAAATGCTCATACCTCCATTAAATTCTACGGACTCCCCTGTTCCACGCACTCCGGCAACTGCGGTAGGCGTGCGGATTTCGAATTTCTCTACTTTTTTTATATCGTCGATCAAGGCAAACACTCTTCCCTGGGGAAGGGAAATGTTTGCAGGTTTTATGTCTTCCAGTTTGACCCAGGAGTTTTCTTTCAATGTCAAAATGTTCTTCATCGTCTCATCGAAGCTCAGCGTGCATTCGGACTTAGCTCCTGTTTTAACTTCCGCCTGTTTACCTAACATGGTAGAAATCTTTGCTTTTTCCCAAGGAGCGGATGCGTCTTTCTTAATCGAGACTTTTCCCTTAACGTAGAGTATTTTTGCTTCCTGCGCAAAAACGTTACCTAAAAGCAATAGAGAAAAAAGAAATACACCGATTAATCGCTTCACTGCGGCCTCCTTCAACGAGCAGGTGGCTTACGGAACGAGTGAACGTAAATCATGGGCCGTAAGGCCGTCTGCGAATTCCTGTCTGCTCGCCTCGCGGCGTCCGCCTCGGCGAAGCCTTTGGCGAGACGGGAAGCCGAGGGCCGGCAGGCAGGAAACCCCGCTCTTTTGGCTGGGTTATTTTGTTAAACTATTTTTCAACCTCTTTTTTAGATGTCCCATGGCGCTACCATGGTGTTTCAATTTGTATTCTCGATTTGTTACATCTTGTTAGGTAATTTTTCTTGCGAAACACAAGAAAAATCACAAGTCTCATCTGACTTTCCTCTCCCTGATCTGCTCTTCCTTGGTTTTAAACAAAATCTTCCAGGGATGCATTTTTATGTCCGCGCTGAAATCCTCGAAATTCCTCGTGGTTATCTCTATGCTCTCCATGATGCGATTCACGCTCTCTTTATTTTCCGATACGGTATCGTTGACGTTAACGGCAATCTTCTTTACCTCTTCGGTAAGCCCTCCGATGTCTTTGGTCAAACTTTGCGCCTGCTCCATGACCACGTCTAAGTCCATATAGGGTTTCCCGTCGAACACGCTTCCTTCTGCCACGAATTCTTTACCCTCATGCGATGCGATCTGAATATATTTTTCGCCCATAAGCCCCATGGTTTTTATGGAGATAACCGGATTTTCTCTCACTTTGGCCTCTTTGGCAAGCCAGAGCGTCAGCTTTATCTTGGTCGTATCTCCATCGTAGACCACGCGTATGTCTTCAACTTTGCCCACTTCCAGGCCGTTTAATGCCACCGGGGCTTTTTTATTTAAACCCGCGACTTCATCAAACAAGGCATAAATGCGGTAGCCTTCTTTTTTGACGTTCACCTTACCGGTGCTGAAAGTCAAATAGACCAGGCCCACGATACATAAGACGAAAAACAAGCCTACCTTAAATTCATTGCCGTGTTTTCTCATTTGACTCCTTTTTTCAAACGCGGATCATCGCAGACACAACACAGATGGTCGCAGATGCTTTATCTGCGGGAATCTGCGTTCATGTGCGCTTTCTATAAACCGAAAATTTCTTCTATGTTCGTCTCTTCTTTGAAAAAATCTATCGGCCCCGTTGGGTTACCGTTGATAAACTGCTGCACATAAGCATTGTCGGAATTTCGTATTTCTTCGGATGTGCCTACGGCAACCAAACTTCCTTTATGCACCATGGCTACTCTGTCGGCTATTTTAAAGACGCTCTGCATGTCGTGCGTCACCACCACCGAGGTAATCAACAATTTCTCGCTTAAATCCTTGATTAATTTATCGGTTACTCCTCCTACGACCGGGTCAAGCCCTGAGGTCGGCTCATCATAAAAAACGATATCGGGGTCAAGCGCAATGCCGCGCGCAAGGCTTACGCGCTTACGCATGCCGCCGGAAATCTGCGAGGGGTAATGGTTCTCATATCCGCGCAAACCCACCAGCGAAAGTTTCATCCGCACAATGATATCGATAATATCCTCCGCCAGTTTTGTGTGCTCGCGCAAAGGAAGCGCAACGTTCTCTTTAACGGTGAGGGAATCAAGCAATGCAGAGTATTGAAAAACCATGCCAAAGGCTTTTCTTACTGTATCCAATTCATCCTGATTGCAGCGCGCGATATCTTTACCCTTGATGCACACGCTGCCTTCTTCCGGCCGCAATACCCCCGTCATCAGGCGCAACAACGTGCTCTTTCCTGAGCCGGAACAACCCATGATAATAAACGTCTCGCCGCAATAGATGTCCAGGCTGACATTATCGATGGTCTTTTTGCCCTGAAAATATTTGGAAACGTTACGCAGTGAAATAATAGCTTCCTGTTTACATTCTTTCAAGCTCATAGTTTAAAAATATTCTTCTCTGTCGTCATCCCTTACGCCTGTATACCGGCTAAGTTTCCTGGCCCAGGCCGTGATATTTAACCGGAGCGTTTCTTGTCCCCTTCGGGGATAATTCAGCTAAGTCACGATTGCATCGTGACAAGTTTCATTAGATGATTCGGCCAAGTATTTTTTCTTCACTGAACTCGAAAAAAACCGGGGTCATTACATTTTAGAGAAATAAAATACCGTCGTCACCGCGCAATCAGCCAATAAAATCAAGATAAAGCTTATGACCACGCTGCGGGTAGTTGCTCTGCCCACCCCTTCTGCTCCGCCTTTGGTATTGAGACCTTCATAGCAGCCGATAAGCGCGATGATAATCGAAAAAATCACGGATTTGGTCAAGCCGGTGAAGATATCTTTTAGTTCAAGATACTTAAAGGTCGTCTGCATGTATAAATCCGCATTTATATGCAGGCTGTTGGTCCCGACAAAAAAGCCTCCGAGTATCCCCGAGAGGTTACCCACGATAGTTAAGCAGGGCAACATGAATAAAAGCGCTAAAAATCGGGGTGCGGCCAGAAATCGCACGGGATTAATGGCCATGGTTTCAAGCGCTTCTATCTGTTCGCTGACCTTCATCGTGCCTAATTCAGCGGCAAACGCAGAACCGACCCTTCCGGCAACGACCAGACTGGTAAGCACGGGGCTTAATTCCCTGCATAACGAAATCGCCACCAGGGAAGCGACATAAAGCGTTGCTCCCATTTTTTCCAGTTGATACGCGGTCTGCATGGCGAGCACTATTCCGGTAAAAACCGTGATGAAGAACACGATAACCACCGACCGCAAGCCTACAAACACCATCTGGTAGGATACGCTCTTAAGGTGGACGGGTTTTTTTCTGAAGGGGCCGATGAATATCCAGTAGAGGATTTTTGACAACAAAGAGAGTATGTCTTTAGTGCTTGAGGAAACTTCGATAATATACTTTCCTATGGAAGAAATCATATGTGCTATTAGAAATTGTTCAATGCTGCATCGCGGGTATCGGCGATTTCGAAAAGTTTTGCGAGTTTTGTGATCTCAAAAACATTTTTAACTTTCTGCGACATATTGGCAAGTTTCATCGTACCGCCGATTCTTCTTAAACGCTGCAACATCTCGATGAGGGTGGCTAAACCGGATGAATCGATATAGGGGACATTTGAAAAATCAATGAGGACTTTTTTTTCGTTGTTACGGACGATCGTATCGAATGCTTTCCGTAAATCCGGGGAGGTGTTGATATTGACTTCTCCGTCCAAAACGCAAATCAACACATTATTGGCCCGCTCTTCCCTTATCATTTTTCCCCCTTTTTTTTATAGATTTTACCATCTTTATACCCCGGCCACAATCAAAAAATTCGACCGCATCCATAAGGCTCTTGATTAAAAATACGCCTCTGCCGGAAAGCTTCTGAAGGTTATCGTCCTTTGTGGGGTTGGGAATTTTGGCATAATCAAAACCTTTACCCTGGTTTTTTACTGCTATCGTCACGCGCGCGGGAATAATATCTATTGAGACATCGACCGGCAGCGCAGCATTAAACCGGTTACCGTGTTTTATGGCATTTACCAATGCTTCTTCCAGCGATATCCTGATATCGAAAATATCGTCATCGTTTATGCGAAACGGTTTTATCTTTTCCAAAAATGACGCTATAAATTCCGGTATTGCTTCCAAGCGAGAAGGTAACGTCTCTGTAATAATCATCTGGTTTCCTAAAAAGTATGTTCGTAAGCGCGCATGGGCGCCATAGAGGAAGGATCTTTAGCTGATCCGCTTAAATGTCTCGTTAATCATGGTATCAAGAAAATTCTCCTTCAAAACATCGTACCAGGGAACAAAAACGTTGATCACCTCAGGGGTGCCCCTGCGTTTTAATTGTTTCTCGATATACGTAGCGCAGTGATCGGCGCTTGCCTCAACGCCGTAGACATAACAACAGATTACCTTCTTGCCGGAAGTATTCTCGCAAAGGCTTATATATTTCGTTATCGCCGAAGAAGGGTACCCGCCGATGACCGGGATACCCAAGCATAAGACGTTATAATCTTCAAGGTCAAAAGGAACAGTGGCAAGCTGCACGCGGGAAGGAGTGAAACGGTAAAGAAGACGCATCAATAAGTTTTCTCCGCCTATATACTTTAACTCGAAAATATTTGCTTCTCCTCTTTTCTGGAAGGCTTCAAAAAAACATCTGGCAACGTATGCGGTATTGCCCCTGTGTGAATAGTAAATAACTAAACTTTTCATGATAAGGTAGTATTATAGCATGTTTACAGGTTTCGTGGTCTATTTTTTAGGCGGTCTTAAAAAGCGCAGGAGAGCACATATAATATCGCGGGGAGTGGGTGGACAGCCCGGAATATGCAGATTAACAGGCAGGATCGCCTTAACGCCGCCTTCAATATAGTAAGCTCCCTTGAATGCGCCCCCATCGAAGGCACAATCGCCTAAGGTGATGACGATTTTGGGCTGCGGCATTGCATCAAACGTCTTCTTTAAGGCGAGTACCATATTTTTTGATACCGGTCCGGTAACCAGTAACGCATCGGCATGCCGGGGAGAGGCAACAAAATTGATACCGAAACGCTGCAGATCGTAAAAAGGGTTTGTGGCGGCAATTATTTCCGATTCACAGGCACCGCAGGAGCCGGTGTCGACCTCTCTGATATGAAATGAACGTGCGAATCTTTTCTGAACCAGCCCCTTCAGCTCCTTTCCTATAGATTCGATCGTCGCTTCGGATGTCGCTGCGCTCAACGATTCGACGTCAATGGGTGTTGACGCTATACCTTTCGATAATTTATTTTTGAGTATGTGAATCATTTTTTTATAATAGATTCCAGTGATTAGACAAAGATTGCGGAGATTCTTATGATCTCTTAAATCCTGCCTGCCGAAGGCAGGCGCCTAATCTCTGTAATCATTTTTAAAGATCGTTTCCCGAATACGACAAATCGAAACTTTTATTACACAAAGGGAAATCGGGAATAATGTCACCCAATACTGAATATGAAAGTGCCTGCCAATTATGAAACGAAGGATCAACGATTTTACAACGTTCAAGCGCGCCATGATTACTTATGGCAGCCCAATAGAGCACCGGTCCGCGCCAGCATTCGGTGACTCCCAAGGCGCAGCCGTCTTTCATAAGCGGATTGCCCTTAGAGGGCCCCTGATCCATGTGACCGAGAAATTGCGCTATCAAATGCAGAGATGTCTCAAATTCTTCAAAACGCACCAAAAGGCGCGCTAAAACATCTCCACTGGTCTGCTTTGCGGGGACAAGCGCAACCTTCTGGTATATGCCGGGGAAATCTTTTCGCGTGTCGGCAGTAATCCCGCAGGCGCGAGCCGCAAGGCCCACGACGCCTAAGTCTTCTGCGGTCTTTTTTCGCAGTGTCCCTGCTCCATCGACTCTATCCATAAAAGAGACGCTTGAAAAAAGCATCTTTTTCAATTCATGCACATCGTCTTTTATCGAATCCAACTCCTCTTGTATAATTTTTTTCTTCGACGCTGTAACGTCGATTGCCA
>JAQUOR010000005.1 GCA_028717025.1 Candidatus Omnitrophota bacterium
AAACGCATACCGTTGGCCAGGTTCGGTGAGGCTTCGGACGTCGCAAAGGGAGTGCTTTTTTTAGCATCCAGCGATGCCGATTATATTACCGGTCAGGTCTTAGTCATAGATGGTGGGTTGGTATAAGGAAAAGTACGACGTATAGATATAGGTAACTCAGAAGGAAACGAAATCGACAATATTAGAAAAGGAGGGAACAATGAGCGTTGACGACAGAGTAAAAGAGATCATTGCTGAACAGTTAGGAGTAAAAAAGGAAGAGATCAAACCCGAGAGTTCTTTCATTGACGATTTAGGCGCTGATTCCCTGGATACCGTCGAAGTAGTCATGGCCCTGGAAGAAGAATTCGGTATTGAAATCCCTGATGAAGATGCAGAAAAAATAACCACGGTCGGCGAAGCGATTAAGTATATCGACGATAAGTCGGGGAAGAAAGATAAGTAGTTCTTTTAATGGAGAGGCGTGTTGTCGTTTCAGGATGTGGAGTAGTCTCTCCTGTCGGCATAGGTAAGCTTTCCTTCTGGAACTCGCTTATTCAGGGAAAAAGCGGCATAGGAAAGATTACTCAATTTGAGGCGAAAGATTTCGATTCTCAAATTGCCGGAGAGGTGAAAGATTTTGTCCCTCCTTCTTTTATTGCCCTCAAGGACATAAGAAGAACCCCTCGTTTTGTCCAGTTCGCATTAAAAGCTGCAGAAGAGGCATTGGGAGAAAGCGGTCTAAGTCAGACCACTTTTGATCCCTACCGTGTCGGAGTGATCATTGGCTCGGGCATCGGAAGCTTAGAGACTGTAGAGAAAGAAGAAAGGGTCTTTATGGAGAAGGGGCCACGCAGGCTTTCTCCGTTTATGATACCTATGCTCATTACCAATGAAGCTGCCGGTCACGTTGCGATTCAATTTCATTTAAAAGGACTAAATTTCTGTACCGTTACGGCGTGCGCTTCAGCAGCGCATGCAATCGGCGAAGCTTTTAAGGCAGTGCAATATAACAGGGCTGATGCCATGGTCTGCGGCGGTACCGAAGCTTGCGTTACGCACTTAGGTGTTGGCGGCTTTTGCGCTCTGCGGGCACTTTCAAAAAGAAATAATGAACCTACGCGCGCAAGTCGTCCCTTTGAAAGGGACAGGGACGGCTTTGTCATGGCAGAGGGCGCCGGGATGATAGTGCTTGAAGAGCTTGAACATGCAAAGAAGCGAGGCGCGCCTATCTACGCTGAAGTATGCGGGTATGGGGCAACCGGTGACGCGTATCATATTACTGCACCCGATCCCGAAGGTGAATCGGCGGTTAAAGCGATGGAGATGGCTCTTAAGGAAGCAAAAGTTCCCCTGCAGGATAAAATTTACATCAATGCGCACGGCACCAGCACTGAGCTTAATGATAAAATGGAGACAAAAGCGATAAAAAAAGTATTTGGCCAATATGTGGATAATGTGCGCGTAAGCTCTACCAAGTCTATGACAGGGCATACCCTGGGAGCGGCGGGCGCAATAGAATTTATCGCCTCTTGCCTTACGATAAAGAATAAAATCATCCACCCCACGATAAATTAGGAAAATCCCGATCCGGAATGCGACCTCGATTACACTCCTAATCATGCCCTGAAGTGTGACGTAAAGGTCGCTCTATCCAATTCTTTAGGGTTTGGCGGACATAACGCTACTCTCCTTATAAAAGAATTCAAATAATTAAACCGTATAAAAAACACATGGGCATGGAGATGCCACGTTAAGCATCAAGGTTGACTATGGGACTGACATTAATTGAAAAAATATTATTAAAGGCGTCAGGAAAAAAAGACTTAAGTGATTTCGTCTACGCAAATGTCGATTTTTGCTTTGGCAACGATATCACTGCGCCCCTGGCAGTAAAAGAGTTTATTAATGCCGGTTTTGACTCGGTATTCGACGCTAATAAAATCGGTTTTGTCTGTGACCACTTTGTTCCGGCGCGTGATTTAAAAGCCGCCAACAACGTAAAACTTTTAAAAGATTTTGCAGCTCGTTTTAAAATAAAGAATTTCTATGATATCAATCAGTGCGGTATTGAACATATTTTCCTTATCGAAAAGGGTTTGATCAGGCCCGGGTACCTTGCAATAGGTGCCGATTCTCATACCTGTACCGGCGGCGCAATCGGCGCCGCAAGCTTCGGTGTGGGTTCAACCGACCTGGCCGCTGCCATGAAAGAAGGCAGGTGCTGGTTTAAGGTCCCCAAGACGATTAAGTTCGTTTATAAAGGAAAACGCGATACATGGATAACCGGTAAAGATCTTATCCTGCACACTATTGGAAAAATCGGCGTTGACGGAGCGTTGTATAAAGTCATGGAGTTTTCCGGTCCGATTATCCGGGCTTTAGGCCTTGACGACAGGCTTACTATGACGAATATGGCCATTGAAGCAGGAGGGAAGACCGGAGTTGTTGAGCCCGATGAGATTACCTGTAAATATTTAAAATTATCGCAGGCTTCGATAAAACATTTAAAGAGCGATGTGGATGCCGCATACGATCAGATCATTGAGATCGACGTGACAAAGATGTCGCCTCAGGTAGCATGTCCGCATTTGCCGAGCAACGTTAAACCAGTCGAAGCGCTGCGTAAAGTCGTTTTAAACCAGGTGATCATCGGTTCCTGCACCAACGGCAGGATCTCTGATCTGCGTAATGCCGCTAAAATTTTAAAAGGGAAAAAGATAAAAAAGGGATTGCGCGTGGTAGTCATTCCGGCAACGCCAGGCGTTTACCTTGATGCAGAGAAACAAGGTTTGATCAAAATATTTATGGATGCGGGTTGTATTGTCAGCCCGCCTACCTGTGGCCCCTGTTTAGGGGGACATATGGGGATCCTCGATAAAGGAGAAGTGGCCCTGGCGACGACTAACAGGAACTTTATCGGCAGGATGGGGCATCCGGAGAGTTTTGTCTATTTAAGCTCGCCTGCAGTCGCTGCTGCAAGCGCGATCAAGGGAAGAATCGCTCATCCGGATGAGATACAATAGACTGCAGACCAAAGACCGAAGACCACAGACCTAAAAATTATATGAGAAACTATAGAAATAGTAACATGTATCAATTTGTAGATGATTTGGCGGTAAGCATATATAAAGTCACTACAGATTTTCTAAAAAAAGTTCCAGGGGTTAGAAACTTTCGAGAGTCTTTAGTCTTTAGTCTTTTGTCTTTGGTCTAAGCATATGATTATTAAAGGTAATGTTCATACGTTTGGCGATAATATCAATACCGACGATATCATTGCGGCTAAATACCTGGATTCTCAGGACGAGAAATTCTTAGGCTCTAAGTGCATGGAAAATTTAGACAGCAAATTTACCACGCGTGTGCAAAAAGGGGATATCATCGTGGCAGGCACCAATTTTGGTTGCGGTTCAAGCAGGGAGCATGCTCCGGTTGCGATAAAGGGATGCGGCATAAGCCTTGTGATTGCAAAAAGTTTTGCGAGGATTTTTTATCGTAATTGCATTAATGTCGGTTTGCCTATACTGGTGTGTTCCCAAAGCGATAAATTTAAAAGCGGCGATACACTTGAAGTCGATTTAGAAAGAGGGATAATCAAGAATGTCGCAACAGGCGCAATTTTTCATTCAGAAAAATTTCCTTCTTTTATGGAGGAGATAATACATAAAGGCGGTCTTATGAACTGGGTAAAGGCGAAAAAAGAAAGGGAGGATGCATGAAAGTACCGCGCGTAAAACACAAAGTAAAGATTATTTGTACGGACGGTTCTTTTGTTACCGGCTTTGTCCATGTCGCAGAGGGTCTTCGGGTGCTTGATTTTTTTAATGATCAGCAATTGAATTTTATTGCCGTTACTGATGCAACATTCCAGAATCTGCGTGAGGTCCATTCTTTTAAATTAGTCAATGATATGTACAGGAAAAAAGAAACTATTTTTTTAAATCGGGAATCAATTAAATGGGTTGAGGAGATATAACTATGGGGAAAGCATATACGATAGCAGTTGTCCCGGGCGACGGTACAGGGCCCGAGGTAATACGGGAAGGTTTAAAGGTACTCGCTGCAGCAAGTAAGAAATTTAAGTTTACCTACACGACAAAGGCCTTTGATTTTGGCGGAGAGCGGTATTTAAAAACAGGCAAAACAATTGATGAGAACGATATCAAGGAACTTACGAAATACTCGGCTATTTATCTGGGAGCCATTGGACACCCGGAAGTAAAGCCCGGAATCTTAGAGACCGGCGTGCTTCTTAAGTTAAGATTTTCTCTGGATCAATACATAAATTTACGTCCCATTAGACTGTACGATGCGGCTTTTTGCCCTTTAAAAGATAAGAAGCCCGAGGATATCGATTTTGTCGTAGTGCGTGAGAATTCCGAAGGCTTGTATAAAGGAATGGGCGAGTTTAAAGATAAAGGCACGAAAAACGAAGTAGCAATCCAGCTCTCGTACAATACCCGAAAAGGGGTCGAGCGTTGCATACGCTACGCCTTTGAATATTGCCGTATGCGTAATAAACGGAAAAAACTTACTCTCTGCGGAAAAACAAACGTGTTGACCTATGCCTGGGACCTTTGGCAAAGGACCTTTAACGAAGTTGCCAAAGAATATCCTGATATCACCACCGATTATGCGCACGTTGATGCAACCACCATGTGGTTTGTTAAAAATCCGGAATGGTTTGACGTGATTGTTACCGACAATATGTTCGGCGATATCATCACCGATCTGGGCGCAATGATCCAGGGCGGTATGGGTATTGCCGCAGGCGGCAACATCAATCCTGAAGGTGTTTCAATGTTTGAGCCCATAGGCGGCAGCGCCCCAAAATATACCGGTAAAAACGTCATCAACCCCCTGGCAGCTATTTGTGCGGCAGGCATGATGCTTGAGACGCTTGGTGAAAAAGAAGCTGCTCATGCGATTGAGGCAGCAGCTATTAAAGTTGTTACCACAAAATTAAAGAGCCTTGCTGCAGGGAAAATGGGTTATACGACCGAAGGCGTAGGCGATTTAGTCGTAAAGTCGTTGGGAAAGTAATCCTTATAAAGGATTTTTCTACTGACAAACGCGATCATGGCTATACGTTACCAGATGAATATTCTTGAGAGCAAGGCGCCTTACTGGGAAGGTAAGATCTTTGATATTTCTTTTGAAGAGTCGATCATGGGGGTTACCAGCAGTACTTTTGATCTGCGCCGCTTCCAAAGGGAAGGTTATTTAGCCGAGCTCATCCGGCTCCTTAAAACAGCCGACGAAACCTGTTTTGTGGTTATTGAGATAAGTATTACTGCCCTTGATGGAATGCCCGAAGAAAAGCGAGAGAGAGCGCTACAGCTTACTACAAATCCAACAACGATCGCTGCGACCAAAGCCGTTAAAAAGATGTTTGGTATACGTAAAGGCATGACTCTTGATTTCTTTTCTTTACCGGACAATAAGTTGTATAAGCTTACCGAGATCTTGAATTGCATGGATAGCGAAAATACTCGTTGTTATTTTGTTTTCGATAAGGAGGCTAACCGGCAGGCGTTACTCTCCCGCATTGAGAAGTTTTATAAAACTAGAGCATTAGACGAGGAACATGTCGCGTCGCTTTCTCTTGATTTTATAAAATACTGTTTTGGCGGAAAAGGGGTAGAAGAAAAGTTTAAAATTTTTACTTCTCATTGCGACAGGGAAGAGGCAAAAAATATAATGTTAAATTCTACGTTTGCTGATGCGGACAAATTTAAGGTGAAGGTAAGATGAAAAAAAAATCAAAGTATAATGTGTGTGTCGTCGGCGCTGGAGTCGTTGGCATTGAGATGTTGCGTTGTTTGCGCCGGCGTAACTTTCCGTTTGGAGCGCTTCGGGTTTTTGCGCGTTCGAATCGTGACATAGAGGTCGACGGACAAACATACCAGGTTGAAGCTATAACCCCCGAGGGTTTTTCCGGTATCGATATCGCGCTTTTTGCCGGCACTGAAGGAGAAAAAGGCGCAGCCGTAACCTACGCACACCAAGCGGTGAGCCGGGGCGCGGTTGTCATCGATAACGGCGCTGATTTTCGCATGGATAAAAACGTTCCGCTGGTGGTACCTGAAGTTAACGCAACGGATATTAAGAAACATAAAGGCATTATCGCTAACCCTAATTGCTCAACCGTTCAGATGGTGGTAGCGCTCTGGCCGATATATAAAAAAGCGGGAATAAAACGGGTTGTGGTGACCACTCTGCAGGCTTCTTCCGGAGCGGGCAGGGCAGCGGTAGAGCAGTTAAACCAGGAGACCTCTCGTATCGCGTCAAGGGGGTTTGCAAGCGTACAGGTAGAGGCTCAGGATAATATAAAAAAAGCCATGCCGCAGCAGCTTGCGTATAACGTATTTCCGCACATTGGAGGTTTAAGCGACGACGATTATACTTCTGAAGAATGGAAACTGGTCAGAGAGACACACAAGATAATGCACGACGATAAAATTAAGATTTCTGCTACTACCGTACGTGTTCCGGTACGCACGGGACACTCGGAATCGGTCTACATAGAGACATTTGAGCCGCTTGCGCCGGAAAAAGTGAAATCCATCCTTGCGAAAGCCCCCGGTGTTATCGTGATCGATGAGCTTGGCAAGAATCTCTATCCTATGCCTAAAGATGCGGAGAGTAAGGATGAAGTGTTTGTGGGGCGCATCCGCAGGGACCCTTTTGTCAAAAACGGTCTTTGGTTGTGGGTGGTCGCCGATAATCTCTTAAAGGGCGCAGCGCTTAATGCGGTCCAGATTGCCGAGCATTTGCTCTAACGCGCTTTTTGCTACACGCCTTTTGCGTCGTACAATACCAATACAATTTTACGCATGGTAAAGAATATTCTTTTACGCGTCGAGTATTTGGGAACCCAATATTTTGGTTTTCAGATACAGAATAAAAAAGGCAAACACGAAGTAAGCATCCAAGCGTGCCTGGAGGAGGCATTAAAGAAGCTTTTTAAGCGTACCATACGCGTTATTTATTCATCACGCACCGATAGAGAAGTCCATGCGTTTGACCAGGCAGTTAATTTTACTATCGATACCGCTATACCTTGCAAGAGCATTAGAAAAGCGTTGAATGCTTTTTTACCCGACGATATCAGGGTGAAAAGCGCACAAATAGTCGCTGCTGATTTTCATGCCCGTTTTTGGGCAAAGGCCAAGATCTATCGCTACATAATTCTTAACCGTAAAGAGCCGTCAGTGTTCTGGACTGATCGCGCCTGGCACATCCAAGAAGCGCTTGATGCGGTAGCTATGGGAAAGGCCGCTGCGCTTGTGTGCGGTACGCACGATTTTTCTCTTTTTGCAAAAGAGGCAAAGAATTATACTGACGCCACCCGTGAAGTCAAAAATATTTCGTTAAAAAAGAAAAACAGTTTTATCCATATCGACATTGAGGCAAACGGTTTTTTGCGTAATATGGCCAGAAATATCGTTGCGTTTCTCGTTAAAGTAGGTCAAGGTAAAATTGAGCTGCCCCAGGTAAGTAAGATTTTGGAAGGAAAAGCTCCTTATTCCAATAAACCGGCTCCCGGCTGCGGCCTTTACCTTTTAAAGGTCAAATATAATTAAGGAAGTTTCGATTGCGCAGATTTTTAATATATTTTTCCGTCATCCTTTAATCTGCGTAATCTATGCCTAATCGGTGTAATCAAGTTATTCTTTTATAGCTGGGTTTAAGGAAGAAGCTAATTTTATGTAGATTTTTAGCGGGTAAATGATATAATTTTACCCGTGTACGCCTGAAGGCAGGTACCCGTATAATCTTCACCCAAAACGATAATGACAAAAAAAATCACGATTCTCATTCTTCTTTTGACCGTTTTTTCCACTTCCGGCTGCCATGCCTTGCGTAAAAAATTTACGCGTAAGCCAAAGCATCAGGAAGAAACTCCTGTGTACGTTGATTTTAAAAGCTATCCTACTAAGCCCAGCAAAGAAGCATATAATGATTATTATGTTTTTGTGGAAGGATGGCTGCAGGAACTCGAAGAAACCTTAAAAGCAGGCCAGAGCTTTAAGAGGGCCAAGCGCGGCATTAATGAGACAATTATGAATTTAGAGCAAATGATCTCATTCTTCAGCCAGAACGGGAAAGAAAAGGTATACCCGATTTACCAGGATTTGCTCGTCATCAGAAAAGAAATAGAGACAAATCCGCACCCCAGCGATATTAAGAGAAATTCCCTCGTTTCTAAGTTACAGCATTTTAAAAGGAAGTTTGAAGCGGAATTCAAATATAGCAATGCCCAGCAATGGATGAGCTAGAGCTTAAGGTCTTTGTCCTCGGAAGTCTTTTTACAAATTCCTATCTGATATTCGACAAAAAAACAAAGCAGGGGTTCGTGGTGGATGCACCTTTGGGAGCGGCAGAGGTTAAGCGCTTTACGCACAAAGAGCATATTGATATCCTTTTTATGCTTATTACGCATGGGCATTTCGACCACATCAGCGGTTTAGATGATTTCGACTGCCCATTTTATATACATACGCAGGATAAAATATTTCTTACCAGCGACCAGGTAAATGGCTCTCTATTTTTTGACCTTTCTGTTACTACGGCACGGGAACCTCTCTTGTACGAAAATCATACGCCGTTACATTTTCAGACGCATGCTATCGATGTTATCCATACTCCGGGGCATACCCCGGGTTCGGTCTGCTTGAAAATAAATAACTGGCTTTTTAGCGGAGATACGCTGTTTTTTAATTCTGTGGGCCGCACCGATGCGCCGTTGGGTTCTTCCCAGGCGCTTATGCATTCCATTAAAGAGAAAATAATGACGCTTCCTGCGCACGTAATCGTTTATCCGGGGCACGGAACGCAGACCACGATCGAGAGAGAACGAAAGCTTAATCCCTTTCTGGCTAGCGAGGCTTGAAAACTAAACCATGGAAGCATACAAAGAAGCTTTTTTCGATTATCTTCGGGTGGAAAAGGGCCTATCCAGGAATTCACTTTCTTCCTATACGCAGGATCTGGAGAAATATATTAAATACTGCAAAGAGAAGGGCCTCGAAAATCCCGCAAAGATAACTCGAAAAGATATCATGGATTTTCTTTTTGGCTTGCGGCAGAAAATATCGCCCATCAGCATTTCGCGTCTTCTCTCAACCTTAAAAAGCTTTCATAAATTCCTTTTAAGAGAAAAAATAACCACCAATGACCCCACTGATTTAATCGAGTCGCCTAAACTCGAAAAAAAGATCCCGTCATTTCTCGATTTCGAAGAGGTAAATAGGATCCTTAAGGTCCCTAATTTGCGGGATGTGCACGGCATACGCGATAGAGCAATTCTGGAAATTATGTACGCCAGCGGCCTGCGCGTTACGGAAGCCGCCACACTTAAATTGTCCGACATCAATGCTGATGTTGGTTTCGTCAAATGTAAGGGTAAGGGTTCGAAAGAACGGATTGTCCCCTTGGGTCGCGTTGCCTTGGATTTTTTGCAGAAATATCTCAATGAGGCCAGACCAAAACTGCTGAGTAAAAAGGTTTCCATTACGCTTTTCTTGGCACAGGGGGGACGCCCCTTAAGCCGTCAGAGTATCTGGAAGATGATAAAGAAAGTAGTAAAGGATGCGGGCATAAAAAAGCGGGTAAGTCCCCATACATTGCGTCATTCTTTTGCAACGCATCTTTTAGAGCGAGGGGCGGATTTACGCAGCGTTCAGGAAATGCTGGGCCACGCCAGTATCATTACCACTCAAGTGTATACCCATGTCAATAAAACGAGGCTTAAAGAAATACATACGCGATTTCATCCCAGGGCAAAATAATGCCTTTAAGAGGGGACGCTAAATGTATATAGTTCAAGGATATGTTTACAGTTTATGGTTTTCGGTAACGGTTAGGGTAACGAAGCCTCCCGCCTGCAAAGGCATTCGGCGGGATCCCGCAGAGACTTTAGTCGCATGCGGGAGGTATCGGCAAGCGGCAACGGTTACGTCTGGAAAATAAAAGACGTTTACCATAGCCCAACAGGGCATCCTGGTGGATAGCCAATAGACTATATTAAACTGGGAATATTACTTTAGAATAATACACACTACAAAAAGCGCGATCATGAATGCACAATTGCAAAACCTTCACGGTGATTTTAAAGTAATCCTGGCACAGCTTTCCGCTCTGGCGCAATCGCGCGGCTTTAGGATTTATATTGTGGGAGGGGTCGTCCGCGATTTGCTCTTAAGAAAGAATATCTTTGACCTTGATTGCGTCGTTGAAGGTGATGCAATAGCGCTTGCAACCAGTTTTGCGCATGATGTAAGAAAGGAGTTTAAGAAGCATCATGCCTTCGGGACAGCAACGGTATACTATGACCGACACACAATAGATTTTGCTACTGCGCGTCGCGAAACGTATTCTTCTTGGGGGGTTTTGCCGCGCGTTTTCCCGGCAAATTTAGAAGAAGATCTGCTGCGCAGGGATTTTACTATTAATGCCATGGCGATAAGCCTTAACAAAAATGACTACGGAACGCTTATCGATTACTATGGCGGTCTGGCCGACCTGCGTAAAGGGGTAATACGGGTTTTGCATGACAAAAGTTTTCTGGACGACCCCACCCGACTGCTGCGCGCCGTACGTTTCTGCAAACGTTTTTCCTTCGCAATCGAAAAAAACACAGCCCTTTGGGCGCATGAGGCGGTGCGAAAGGACGCTCTTAGTTTTGTTCATCCGCATCGCCTGCGGGATGAGTTGATTCTGATCTTGAAAGAACCGTCGCCGGCAGGATGTATAAGAAAAATCGATAGGTTGATTGGTTTTTCGTTTATCGATAAAACTCTTACGCTTGGCGAGGGCGATTACCGGATCATGCGGCGTCTTGCGCATACGATCGATTTTTACAAAAAAAGTTTTACCCATTGCCGAAAACTGGATGAGTGGGTTATGTATTTTGCGGCAGTGCTGCATACATTGCCCATAAAGAGGATAAAAGAGGTCTTAAGGGTCTTTGATTTCAGGAAAGGAGACAGAGTGAGGGTATTTTCAGCCAAGGAATATATTTTTAAAGTTACACGGTTGGCAAAACCGCTTAAACCCCATAGCGTGTACCGGATACTCAACGAGTTGAGCTTTGAGACTATTTTATTTCTATACGCGTATCATACTGATGCGCGGATACGTGCTTCAATCGAATATTTTTTTAACACGCTCGCGCACGTTCGCCTGAAAGTCAAAGGTGATGACTTACAAAGACTTGGGGTCAAGCCGCAAACGCTTTACGGGACAATTTTAAAGAAACTCTTTGATACAACGCTTGATATGCATTTATCAACCAAGGAAGAAGAAATGCGGCGGGTACGCTTGATTGCAAAAAAAATACAGAGCAAACGCGTGCGGCATACTTAAAGTAAAGTGTTGATAATTGCATGAGTTTACGTTATAATTCCTTTTCTTCTTGATTGTGTATGCATTGCATTCAAGGCACTAAAAACAAAAATCACAGGTTCCAAACCAGGAGCTAAAATGTCTTTGCGAATGGAAAAGGTCAACAGCGAGCTGCGCAAGCAGATCATGGAGATAATCCAGCAGGAAGTGGATGATCCCAACATCGGGATTTTATCGATAACCAGGGTAGATACAACGGCTGATTTACAGGAAAGCAAGGTGTATTTTAGCCTTCTCGATGAGAACCAGTACGAAAGAGTGCAGCGCATTCTCGATGCAATGAATAAATTTATCAGGGCAACCCTGGGCAAGAGAGTGAGAATAAAGATCCTACCGCAATTAAGATTCATTCCCGACGATACCATACGCTATAGTGTGGATATCAACGCCAGGATAGAAGAAATAAAAAGAGAAGAGGACGAAAAAAAGGCACATGATTAATAAAATTATTGAGAAGATAAAGAGCAGTAAAAGTTTTCTAATTACTTCTCATATGAGCGTGGAGGGCGACGCGCTGGGCTCAGAGCTTGCCGTATACAGACTTCTTACAAAGCTTCAAAAGCGGGTGGTTGTCTACAATCATGATTGCGTACCCGAGATTTATAAGTTTCTCCCTTTTGTAGCGCGCGTCAAGAATCATATCAGGGAAGAGGCCTTTGACGCGGGTATAGTGTTGGATTGCTCTGATTCATCGCGGGCCGGAAAAGTCAAGGACGCATTAAGCAAGGTTAAGTGTATTATTAACATTGATCACCATATCAGCAATACGATGTTTGGCGACATTAACTGGGTCGATGCGGGGATCGGCTCAACATGCCAGATGCTTTATGCGCTTTGCGAAAAATTACGCATTATGGATAAACATATCGCCTTGAATCTGTATACGGGAATTTTTACCGATACGGGAAATTTTACGTACGCCAGCACCAACGGGGAAACTCACCGTGTCGTATCTAACCTTATGAAATACAATATTCATCCCGATACAATTGATGAGCGTCTGCATAGTTTATGCAAGCCGCACGATCTGAAGTTTATCAGCGAGATTATCGCGTCGCTTAAATTTGATGCGCATAAAAAAATATGCTGGGCGCGCATACGTCACTGGGAAGAAAAAGAATACGATTTAACTGAAGTCGTGTTTTCCATTATGCGCCTGTTAAATGATGTTGAGGTTTTTATCCTCTTTAAGGCGTGCGAACACGATAAAACCAGGGTCAACTTTCGTTCCCGTCATGTTGTTGATGTTAACAAAGTTGCCAAATTTTTCGGCGGAGGAGGGCACAAGAGGGCAAGCGGTACCACCATTGAAGATACGCTTGAAGGGGCTGAACGAAAAGTCATCTCGTTTGTAAAACGGTATGCTAACGGCATAAAATCGATGCGAGGAGAGAACTAAAAGCTATGGGCTTGGCTCAGGAAATAAAGAAAGAGGGGATCATGCTGGTGAATAAACCCGTAGGGGTCACCTCGCACGATATTGTCGATGTCGTCCGCAAAAAGCTAAGCATGAAAACCGTGGGACACGCGGGAACGCTGGATCCTCTCGCAGAAGGGCTCTTGATTATTCTGGTGGGTAAAGCGACAAAATTATTTGCCTCTTTTGCGAGTTTCGATAAAGAGTACATAGGAATTTTGAAATTAGGAGAAATCACGACAACAGGAGATTCCCAGGGGCCTGTGGTCAAACAAGGCGATTACCGGGACATTCCCCGGGAAAGGATAGATGAGGCATTCTCGAAGTTTTCCGGCGAGATCGACCAAATCCCGCCGATGGTCAGCGCTTTGCGGGTTAAAGGCAGACGCCTTTACAGCTTGGCGCGAAAAGGAATCACCATCGAGCGTAAGCCCCGTAAAATAACGATACATGCCTTGACTATACGTACCATTGACCTCCCGTTTATCGAATTCTATGTTCATTGTTCAAAAGGAACGTACGTCCGTAAGCTCGCCGAAGATATCGGAGAGGCCTTAGGGTGCGGCGCGCACATGACAAAAATCAAGCGCGTAAGTATCGGGCCTTTTAAATTAGAGAATGCAGTAAGTTTGGATGCGATAGACGAAAAGCATTTACAATCGTTTGCTCGAACTTCGCAGGTGTAGAGCGCGTACGCGTACTAACCTCTCGAAAGAGAATAGCCGTTGATAGATGAAAGTTATCTCTGGTCACCCAACATTTCCCGCATTGCGATATTCCGGTCTGTCGATTTCTCATCGGAAAATTCCCTGTCTCGCAACCATCGGCGTTTTTGACGGTATCCATACCGGACATCAGCGCATCTTAAGAGAAGTAACAAAAGAATCACGCCGACAAGGTGTTGCTTCGCTGGTGATAACATTTGACATTCCCCCGCAGGTGATTCTTAAGAAACATTTTGACGGCTGTATCAGTACGTTAAAAGAAAAAGAGCGTCTTTTAAAAGCGCAGGGCATTGAGTATGTCTGGTTTCTTACTACTACTTCGCATCTTCTAAAATTATCCGCCGACGAATTCTTACGCCATATTTTTAAATACTTTACGATCACTACTCTTTTTGTAGGAGAGGGGTTTGCATTCGGCTATAAGGCGAAGACCGGGATCGAGAGCCTTATGCGCTTAAGTAAAAAATATCATTTTGATTTAGTCGTGGTACGCAAACACCGTTTGATGGGCAAAATCGTAAGCAGTTCCCTGATACGCGAATGTATCGGCCAGGGAAAATTTACCCGGGTGAAAAAGTTTTTGGGTAGAGATTATACGTTGGAAGGAAATGTCGTTCGCGGCAGAGGCATCGGTGTACAACTTAAGTTTCCTACTGCCAATATCGAAACGGGCAGCCAGGTGATTCCGAAAAAAGGCGTGTACGCAGGCATCGCATGTGTGGGTACGCGCACAAAACTTGCAGCAATCAACATCGGGACAAACCCTACCGTAGGAGAACTGCCGGAGATCGTGGTCGAAGCGCATCTTATTGGCTTCAACAAGAATATCTTTGGAAGAAATATAAAAATATTTTTTTTACAGCGTTTACGCAAAGAAAAAAAATTCTCTTCACAACGGGCATTGCGCGATGCAATCGCACACGATATTAAGACTATCATAAAGAAATACCCCTTATTATATAAAAAATATCTAAATAATAAATCTTCGCTTTCCTCTAAATGTAGTACCCCTTCCTTACGCTGACCACAACTTATTGTGGCATAAGCATTTATTCCTCAAAATCCCTTGACAAAGATGCAGTGGGGATTTATATTTACATTGTGGAATAAAATGGAGGAAAGTGGAATGTGGTATGGCGAATACCAGCATACATTAGACGATAAAGATAGATTTATACTTCCTGCGAAGCTCAGGGAAAAGGTCAAAGATCTTAAGAAGCAGAAATTTTATATTACCAGAGGCCTTGACGGTTGTCTTTTTTTCTTTGCTTCAGAAGTGTGGCAGACATTGGAGGAAAAGCTTAAAGCAATTTCGTTTGCGAAACAACAGTCACGCTCTTTTAACCGGCTTTATTTTAGCGGAGCTCAGGAAGTCGAGCTTGATACGCAGGGCAGGATTGCAATACCAATGTACCTGAAAGAATTTGCACAGATAAAAAAAGAAATCGTTATCATCGGTGTTGCCGATAGAATTGAAATTTGGGATAAACAGCGCTGGAGCGGATTCTATCAGGAGAACAAAACTAAGTTTGAAGAGGTTGCTGAGAATATTTTTGAAAACAAATGAACGTGTTAGAACTTGCGCCTACAACTATGAAAGAATCATATCATTATCCTGTCATGTGCAGGGAAATCATGGAATTGCTGGACGTAGCCCGCAGGCGCGTTGTCGTTGACTGCACCTTGGGCATGGCTTCCCATGCAGTAAAGTTTCTTGAGGCTATGGACCAGAGCGCTCTTCTGGTCGGTATAGATAAAGACGAAGAATCTCTTGCGCAGGCTTCATCGAGCTTGCAGGCGTTTGGCCAAAGAGCGGTTACGGCAAAAGGAGATTTCTCGCATCTTGATAGCGTCGTGCATAATTTAGGCATTGAGAAAGTCGATGCGATCCTTTTTGACTTGGGGATATCTACATATCAGCTTACCACTCCGGAGCGGGGTTTCAGTTTCTTAAAAGAAGGTCCTTTGGACATGCGGATGGATAAAAATTCATTTGTGTGCGCGGCGGACTTGGTCAATAACTTAAGCGAGATGGAGCTGGAAAATATATTTAGAAAATTCGGCGAAGAACGGTATGCCTATCAAATAGCGCGTGTAATCGTAGAGGAGAGGCGCAGGGAGCCGATCCATAGCACGACGCAACTCTCCCAGCTTATTCTAAAAGCAACGCCCCTTAAAAGTCGTATGTACAGGATCCACCCTGCAACCAGGGTATTCCAGGCCTTGCGTATTGCGGTAAACAGGGAATTGGAAGCGTTACGTACGGGGATAGAGAAAGCAATCGATCTTTTAAGTCCGGGCGGAAGGATCGCGGTTATTTCCTTTCATTCCCTGGAAGACAGAATAGCCAAGCATACATTCCGCGATTTTTCGCATAAAGGCGTTTTAAAAATTATTACAAAGAAGCCGATTATGGCCGGCGAGGGGGAATTGGCGCAAAATGCCGCTTCGCGTTCAGCAAAGTTGAGAGTGGCGGAGAAAAATTAATATGAATAAAAAAGCATTCCTTGTTATATGCACCAGTTTCGTGTTTGCGGGGACATTTTTTTATCTTCATCAAAAAGTGCAGATTTATGTCGAAGCCTATCGTTTGAGTAAGAACTATCAAGCCTACAATGAATGTATTGATAAAAGAGATTACTTAATGTATAATTTTATGAAAGAGGTTTCTTTATCTAAGCTCAATGCCTGGGTAGAGAAAAATGAATTTTCGCCGGTAGAAAAAAGAAAAGTTTTGGCACTTAATTTAGAAAAAAGAAAAGTACCCGCTTCTAAGAATAAGTTAGCGTCTTTATTTAATAAGGCGATAGGGTTCTCCAGCGCCTCTTCGACGGTATTAGCTCAAGAGCGAGAACGATAGTATATAAATTTTTTCGTCGAGCACTCCATTCTTAGAAGTTTCTGCAACGTTGGGTAGAGAAAACAGGCTCAACTAAAAGTGAAAACAAGTGATAGACTACGAATACGATATATATATTATTTCTTCATTTTTTTATTCCTCATCCTTACATGCCGGATAGTATACCTTCAGGTATTTAGAAAAAACTTTTTCCAACAACTTGCGCAAAGCCAGTACTATCGGCTCATACCTCTTGAAGGCCGCCGCGGGAAAATCTTTGATACCAAAAATAGGGTTATCGCTACCGCAATCAATAGTTATTCCATTTTTGCAGATCCTTCTCTCATTAAATCCCCGACGGATGTCGCAAGCACCCTTTCCCTGCATCTTAATGTACCGTATAAACAATTGTATGATCGTTTAAGCAGGAAGAAGCGCTTTGTCTGGCTCAAGCGTAAGGTTTCCTGGCTTGAAAAAGAGAAAATAAAGTCGTTCAAAATAAAAGGGGTAGGCTCTATTAGAGAAGGGAAAAGGTTTTATCCTCAGGAGGCTCTTGCAGCTTCGCTCTTGGGGATCGTGGACATCGACAATAAAGGACTGGATGGATTAGAGCTTTTTTACGATGACTATCTTCGAGGTAAAAACGGTTGGACAAGGGTGTTGCAGGATTCCAGCTCCCGGGAGGTGCTTATCAGTCCGCAAGTCATCGCTCCTAAGGAAGGCTCCGATGTAACCATCACCATCGATGCCCAGATACAGTACTGGGTAGAAAACTATTTGCAGGAAATAATTAAAAAGTTTGGCGCAAAGGAAGGAAGCGTTGTGGTTATGAATGCGCGTAACGGAGAGGTCCTCGCTCTTGCCAATTATCCTTTTTTTAACCCTAATAATCTTGAGGGTTATTCAGTCGATTCCCGGCGTAACCGGGCGGTATGCGATATGTTTGAGCCAGGTTCAGTATTTAAAGTCGTGACACTTCTGGCATCCATCGAGAGCAATAAGTTTTCCGATACAACTCCCGTTTTTTGTGAAAACGGCTCCTTTAAAATACCGGGGAGCACTCTGCATGACTGGAAGCCCTACGGACAACTCACCTTTAAAGAGGTTTTTAAAAAATCAAGCAATATCGGTGTAGCGAAAATTGCCAATACCGTAGGTAAAACGGCAATGTATAATTATATGAAACGATTGGGGTTGGGCGCAAAGACGGGGATTGATTTGCCCGGGGAAGTTTCCGGTGTGATAAAACCATTGAATGCCTGGTCGAAGACATCCGGATATATTATGCCCATTGGTCAGGAAGTAGGAGTAAATCTCGTCCAGCTGGTACGCATGCTCGCGGTTGTGGCAAACGGCGGTTATCTAGTCAAGCCGCACGTTGTAAAAAGTATCAATTCCGATTTTTTTTCTAAGAATACGGCGATAGAGCGCAAGAGAGTTGTATCAGAAGCTGTAGCGCAGCGCGCCAAGGATATTTTGCTTGCCGTCGTTGATGACGGCACAGGAGCGCTCGCGCGCATCGAAGGTGTACGGATAGGCGGTAAGACCGGAACCGCACAACAATTTGATCCAAAAATAGGACGTTATTCCCCAACCGATTACCGGGCATCGTTCATAGGTTTTGTAAGCAGCATCGAACCTCCTATTGTCATTGGAGTAACCGTATATGAACCGACAAAGTCTCACTTCGGAGGAGTGGTAGCAGCTCCGCTTTTTAAAAAAATAGCGGAAAAAACGATAAAGTATCTTGAAGGCGAGAACGTTTTAAGTCAGAAAGATGCGCCTGCATACAATTAATAATCGTTTATGCATTACCGTACGCACATGAAAACATTGAAGGAAATTTTTCCGCATATATCGTTGCCGCGTGGGATGAGCACTTTGGTGTCGGCGGGTATTTGCGAAGATTCGCGATTAATACAAAAGGGAGATATATTTTTTATCCTGCCGCGGCCGAATTTCGATATTTTTTCAGTCCTTGAAGGCATTCGTAATAAGGCGCTTCTTTTTGTGGCATCAAAACAATACCGGGCAATTCTTGCGGCGTTATCGAAGGAAAAACCGGTCATTTTTGTTAACGACGCCCGGAAAGAGTTCTATGGAGCGGTTGACCGTTTTTATGATTTTAACGCGACAGATTTTAAGTTTATCGGCGTTACCGGCACCAACGGTAAAACTACCATTACCACGCTTATTAATTATCTTATTACAAAAGCAGGGGAAAAAACAGCTCTCCTGGGCACGGTCAATTATTCTATAGGTAACAAGATATTTCCTGCAAGCCATACTACGCCGGATTATCTTAATCTGCGAAAAATATTTAACATGGCAAAGAAACAGAAAGTGCGGTATGTGGTAATGGAGGTTTCTTCTCACGCCATCGCACAGGCAAGGACCGAAGGAATTACGTTTAAGGCATGCATCTTTACTAATTTAACCAGGGACCACCTTGATTACCATAAAACAATGGAAAGCTATTTTCAGGCGAAACGTATGTTGTTTACGGAAAATCCTCGTGCGATAGCAGTCATTAATGGGGATGACCCTTACGGAAAAAAATTACTTAAAGACGTACGAAGGCCTCTTAGCTATGGTTTAACGCCAGGTTGCGATATCCGCGCTACCTGCCTTGATTTAGGAAGGGAGCAGTCTGAGTTTATACTTAACGCCAACGGTAAAGAGTACCCGGTTGTTACCCCACTCTTGGGAAAGCATAACGTTTCAAACATTCTGGCCGCTATAGCCGTTACTGCTTCGCTGGGGTTTAAACTAAAAAAAGTCATCGCCGCAATTCCTTCTTTCCGGGGTGCTGACGGCAGACTTGAGCGGGTGCACAAAAATATCTTTGTTGACTATGCACATACTCCCGATGCACTCAGCAAAGCCCTCTCGGCGCTTAAAGAAGTCGGTTATGGGAAAATTATTTGCGTTTTCGGCTGCGGCGGTAACCGGGATAAAGGAAAACGCGCCATGATGGGGGCCATTGCGGACAAAGACGCGATTTTTACTTTCATTACGAGCGATAATCCCCGGCACGAAGAGGCAGGGGAGATCTGTCGTCAGATAAAAGAAGGCTTTAGGAGTTGCCGCTATCGTATCGTTATCGACAGAAGAGAAGCCATAAAATGTGCGATTAAATTATGTGCAAACACAATCGAAAAGGGATATAATAACTGCTGCATTCTTGTCGCGGGCAAGGGACACGAAGATTATCAGATCCTGGGAGATAAAAAATTTCCCTTTAAAGACAGCGCTGTCATAAAAGAACTTCTAAAAAATGTTGATTTCTGATTTTAGCGATATTATAAAGGTCCTTAATCCGGCCAAAATATACAACCTTTATCATTTCAGGGGATCTTCGGGATTTTCCATAGATTCGCGAACGATTGCGCCCGGCGAAGGTTTTATTGCCGTTAAGGGAAAATCCTGTGATGGGCACGATTTTGTCACACAGGCCGCGGCACGCGGCGCATCGCTTATCGTTGCGCAAAAAGATATCCCAAACAAGCCTAAAATCCCTTTCTTTCTGGTCGATGATTCGCTTTCTGCCATGGCCGCTCTTGCGCGCCACATACGCAAAATCAAGAAGCCGCACGTATGGGCCATTGCCGGTTCCGTGGGAAAGACCACTACCAAAGAAATGCTTGGCTTTCTCTTGGAGAGCCGCTTTAAGGTCCTGAAGAATTATAAAACAGAAAATAATATTTTCGGCGTTGCAAAGACCTGTTTTTCATTGTGCGACCAAAACGCCATGGTCATGGAGTTGGGGACAAATGCGCCGGGCGAGATGAAAATACTGGCTGAAATCGTGTGTCCGGATACCGGCATCATTACTTTTATAAAACCAGTGCACCTTGAAGGTTTAAAAGATTTAAAAGGGGTGTTTAAAGAGAAAACCGCGATGCTTGCGGCCAATCCCCGTATGCATGCGATTCTTAATTTTGATGATGCATATTTGCGTACAATGCGCGGGCGCGCAAAAACGTTCTGGTTCGGAAAAACAAAAAAGAGCGACCTCTATGGACGTCTGTTGCGCCAAGGCCCTAAAGAATCTCAATTTCTCATTCAGGGCGAGTTCCCTTTGACCTTGGGGACATCGTTCCCGGGTTTTCTGTATAATGCGCTCGCGGCACTCTCGGCAGCACAACTGGCAGGTGTCCCTTTAAAACGCGCCGTTGAGCGTCTATGCGGTTTTAGCGCCTTTCCTTCTGCGCGGATGCAGACCCAGGAGCGGGGAGGTTTGTTCATATTTAACGATGCGTACAACGCCAATCCCTTTTCCTTTGACGCAGCGTTACAGGCGATAGCGCAGTACCCGGTACCTAAGATCGCAGTGGTAGGGGATATGCTTGAGCTGGGTAAACGCAGTATACATTATCACCAGGCACTGGCACAACGTATCGTAAAGAGCAATTTCAACTATTGCTTTGCGCTTGGACAATATACGCCGTACCTGATTGAGAAGTTGAAGCAGTTAAAGTTCCGAAATGCATTTCATTGCTCTTCGCATGAAGCGATAGCTTCCCATATCAATGAAAAGGCAAAAAGCGGATGGTTGGTCTTTCTGAAAGGTTCGCGCAGGATGGAACTGGAAAAAGTAGTTTCTTTGCTTAAGCATACTGATAAACCATAACGAAAGGAAAGCTTCTATGTTGTATCATATTCTTTATCCCTTATCGAAATATTTTGGTGTCCTTAACGTTACCAAGTATATTACCTTTCGAGGCGGTTGTGCTTTTATCACTGCATTTTTGATTGTGATGGTGTTCTGGAAATTTACTTTGAAGCGTCTTAAAAAATTACAGTTGATAGAAAAAATAGATATGTATGGGCACGTTCATCTGGAAGCGCTCTACCAGAGTAAAAAAGGCACTCCTACCATGGGCGGGATTCTTATCCTTGGCGCGATTATTATTGCAACGTTGCTCTGGATGCGCTGGGATAATTATTCCATGTGGTTGTGCCTGGTGGTCATGGTGTCCCTTGGCATGGTAGGGCTTCGGGATGACCTCTTAAAAACCAAAAAAGGCAAAGGGTTAAGCAGATCGGAGAAATTGTTTTATCAAATTCTTATAGGAGGCTTGTTGGGCATTCTTATCCTGATCAACAGAGATTTTTCTACTACATTGGATTTTCCATTTTTTAAAAATATAGTTAAGGACCTGGGGTATTTTTATATTTTCTGGGCGGCGTTTGTCATGATTGCGACGTCAAACGCAGTTAATTTTACCGATGGGCTTGACGGATTGGCAATAGGGGCGCTGATCTCGAACGCTCTGATTTTTGCGTTTCTGTGTTATTTGGTCGGTAACGTGAAGTTTGCGAACTATCTTTTTATACCTTTCATAAAAGAAGCAGGAGAATTAACGGTACTCTGCCTGGCACTGGTGGGCGCAGGCTTAGGGTTCTTGTGGTTTAATTCCTACCCTGCGCAAGTATTTATGGGGGACGTGGGAGCATTGGCGCTGGGAGGCCTCTTAGGTACCATTGCGCTGCTTATTAAAAAAGAGTTCCTTTTGGTTGTTTCCGGCGGGATCTTTGTCGCTGAAGCGATGAGCGTAATCCTGCAGATAATTTCAGTGAGAGCATGGGGCAGGAAACTTTTTCGTGCCGCGCCCCTGCATCATCATTTCCAGCTTCTTGGCTGGAAAGAGCCAAAGATAATCGTGCGTTTTTGGATCGTTTCCCTTATCTGCGCGGTCGCAACGTTATTGACGTTAAAGTTACGATAGACCGACGCTATAAAATTTGCTGCGTGCGTATCTGATAAAGTATTGCATCGATGAATATTGAGAATTTTAAAATATTCTGCGT